>CAITMP010000643.1 GCA_903893525.1 uncultured Acidobacteriia bacterium
CGCCATCGACCTGAACAAAGGCGAGATCCGCTGGCGGATTCCGCTCGGCGAGTACCCCGAGCTGGTGGCCAAGGGAATGAAGGATACCGGCAGCGACAACTACGGCGGTCCCGTGGTGACCAAGAGCGGGCTTCTGTTCATCGGCGCCACGAACTTCGACAAGAAATTCCGCGCGTTTGACAAGCTCACCGGCAAGCTCCTTTGGGAGACCGTGCTTCCCGCGGCAGGGAACGCCACCCCTTCGGTCTACGAGATCGGGGGCAGGGAATATGTGGTGATTGTTTGCGGCGGAGGCAAGAACGACGCTCCGTCCGGAAGCAGCATTGTGGCTTTCGCACTCCCCGAGACTAAATAAAAGGACAGATCCATGAACACACGACTCGCCTTCCTAGTGGCACTGCTCTCCCTCAACCTGTCGGCACAAGTCACCGCGCTCCGCGTGGGCCACTTGGTCGATCCCGAAAACGGCTCCGTCGCCAACAACCAGATTGTCCTCGTGGAAAACGGAAAATTCGCGGCCGTGGGTCCGAACGTCGCGATCCCAGCCGGTGCGGAAGTGGTCGATCTTTCTAGTTCCTGGGTCACCCAGGGGTTGGTGGATGCCCACAACCACCTGGCCCTCACCTACAAGATGCTGCCGGAGAACAATAGCTACTACCTGACAACGGTCCTCGACTCGACGGCGATCCGCGCCATCCAAGCGGTTTCGAACGGCATCACCATGATGTCCGCCGGTTTTACCCTCGTGCGCGACCTCGGCAACAACGGCAACTATGCCGACACTGCGCTCAGGGTTGCGATTGAGCAGGGCTGGGTGCCGGGTCCCACAATCATCAACTCCGGCATCATCATCGGCGGATTCGGCGGGCAATTCTCGCCCGTGCCGGAACGCGAAAACCTGATCTACCCTGAGTATCTGAATGCCGACACCAACGATGAGATCGTCAAAGCCGTTCGCCGCAACATCGCCTACGGGGCCAAGGTGATCAAGATCTGCGTCGACTGCAAGCCCTACGGGTATACCGCCGACGAGATCCGCCTCTTCATCTCCGAGGCGGCCAAGGCCGGTCTAAAGGTCGCCGGCCACGTGCAGACGAACGCCGGGGCGTTGCGGGCGATCGAGGCCGGAATCTGGTCGATTGAACATTCCAGCGGGCTCGACGACAAAACCCACCGGTTGATGGCGGAGAAGGGCATTTGGAGGGTCGGAACGGAGACTCCGCTCACCGATTACCACACGGGCCTGACGGATGCGGCGAAGGAACGCTACAAGAAACAGGAGGATGGTCTGAAAAACGCCTACGCCCACAAGGTAAAGCTGGCCTTCTCAACCGATGCCGACTACTATATTCCCGGCATGACGCGCGGCCAAGTGGTGATCGATTTCCTGAAGAGCTGGAAGGATGCCGAGATTCCGGCCAAGGAGATCCTCAAGATCATGACCGTGAACGGCTACCAAGTTTCGGACATCTACAGCCAGCGCGGCCCGATCAAGCCCGGGATGGCGGCCGATCTGATCGCCGTGAGGGAGAATCCGCTGGAAAATATCGATACCCTGCGAGATGTCCGCTGGGTGATGAAGGACGGGTTGTTCTTCAAGCGGGACGGTGCCATGACGCCGGAGAAATTCTTCCATTCCGGGCCGACGCCGCCGTCGGCCTGGCGGATCCACTAGTTCATTGAAGCCACCCGGCCAGGTTCTCTGCCACGAAATTATCGTCGGTCAGCCACGGGTACGACCGGCAGACCCTGTCGATTTCCTCCGCTTGGCCGGGTGAGAGTCCTTCGTTGGGGTCCAAGCACCATGTTCCAGCCATCAACCCTTGTCGGCAAAGCACTTCGTGCAGCCCGGCGATGCAGCCTTGGAACTGGTTTGCCGGGTCGAACAGGGCAGCGTTGGAGTCCGTGACCTGGTGCGACAACGTGACTAGTTCCGGCGTGATTGGCGCTGCTTTTGCCCGGTTCAGCAGTTCCACCGCGCGCCGGGTCCAGACCGCCCAGTGTCCCAGCAGTCCGCCGGCGATGCGCACGTGCTTGCAGCCCAAGTCGAAGCTGCTCCAGAGATCGAGCAGGATATTGTCGTCGTTGCCGGTATAGAGTGCGATCTCCTCCGCTCTGCCGGATTCCGACACCGCCCGCACCACATCCAGCGTCTGGTATCGGTTGAACGGGGCGATCTTGATCGCCACCACGTTCGGAATCTCGGCGAATTCCCGCCAGAAACTGTAGGGGAGTACCCGTCCACCGACTGCGGGCTGTAGGTAAAATCCCATCACAGGCAGCACCCCGGCAACTTGACGCGCGTGTTCCAACAACTGCGGTACCGGTGCCGTGCGCAGAGCCCCCATGCTGAGGAGGACGCAATCATACCCCAAGTCGGCGGCCAATTCCGACTCCGCGACCGCTTGGCGCGTGTCGCCGCATGCCCCGGCGATTCGGACGACACCGGATCCGTGTGTTTCCTCCGCTGCCAGTTCCAAAACCGGCCTGAGAAGTCCAACCCCGGGATCCCGGATCGCGAATTGCGTTGTGTGGACCCCCACCGCGACCCCGCCCGCTCCGGCCGCCAGATAGTAGCGCGTTAACGCCCGCTGGTGCCGCTCGTCGAGCTTTCGCTCGGAGGTCAGCGCCAGTGGGTGTGCCGGAATCACCAGGCCGGACCGTAACCTTGATCCCAAGTCCATCAGAATTTTCCGTCCTGAGCCTGGAAATGTGTCGGCTTGTTCAGACTGGCACCGCCCTGCCGGATCCAATTCGCAGTCCACTCAATCAGCTCCGCAGCGGTTACGGAAGGGTAGCCGAACAGTCGTTGCGCCTTGGAAGCGTCGTTCAGGAGCGCCATGCCGGACTCCACGCCTTCGAATTCGACCGGGAGTCCGAAAATTTCCCCAAAATTCAATGCCACCGACCGCACCGGCAGCGTTTCCGGTCCCGTCACGTTCAGCACATTGGGAGGTGTCGAGCACAGGCCCAGCGACCGGAGGCATATGGAATTGGCGTCGCGCTGCCAGATCACGTTCACCAGTCCCATCCGCAGATCCACCGGGCGCCGCTCGAATACCGCTTTGCCGATGTCCGATAGAACCCCATACCGCATCTCGACCGCGTAGTTGAGGCGCAGGATCGACACCGGCGTTCCCCAGGTGTGCGATGCGTAGGTGAACAGCCGTTCCCGCCCGAGGGCCGATTGCCCGTACTCGCCGACCGGCGCAATCGGAGTGGACTCGGTGGCACCACCCTCGGCCACCGGACGGAGCGGATACACATTGCCGGTGGAAAATGCTACGATGCGGGAGTTTCGGAACCGTTCGGCCACGCGGCCCGGCAAGTAGGTGTTCATCGCCCATGTCAGATGTTCCGCGCCGGTGGTGCCGAATTTTCGGGCGGCCATGAAAATCACGTTGGGACAGTCGGGGAGACGGTCCAGCGCGCCCAGCTCCAGCAGGTCGCTGGTTATGGTCTCGACGCCGTCGGCTTGCAACTGCTCCGCGAGCCCGGGATTGCTGAAGCGGGCGACGGCAATGATGCGCTTCGATTTGGCACCGGCTTGGTCTGCGGCCCGGCGCGTGAGACGAGCGAGGCTGGGGCCCATTTTTCCGCCCACGCCCAGAATCAACAGGTCGCCTTCCAGTGACGCCATCATTTCGATATCGGCGTTGGACGGTCGGGATAGCTGGTCCTCAAGTTCTACTTCGGTGAACCACATGCTCTATCATTCTCCTACCTGAACTCCAATCCAGCGCCTCCCTGAATTCGAATTTACAGTTGTGCGCTTGTGCTACTGTGTGAGCATGCGGACGACCTTGGACATCACGGATGAGGCTTACTACTTGGCCAAGTCCATCGCCTTGGACCAGAACCGAAGTCTGGGGCGGGTTGTTGGGGACTTGATCCTGAAGTCGGCACGCGCCGGGGGGGGCTCGGCAATTGAAATGAGCGACTACGGTTTTCCCACCTTCCGTTGTGTCCGCCCGGTTACCACGGACGACGTCAGGGCCTTGGATGACGAAGGGTAGAGTCTACCTGCTGGATGCCAATGTGCTGATTGCCTTGGCGACTCCGGAGCATGCCCTCAACGCGCGCGCGGCCGCATGGTTTCGGCAGGGTGATCCATTTGCCACCTGTCCCATTACGCAGGGTGCGCGGATCCGTTTCGATTTGCGATCCGGCATCGGTGCGAGTGCGGAATCTGCAAAATTCCTGTTGGGTGCGATTTCCGCCCTACCCCGCCACCAATTCTGGCCGGACGATGCATCGTATCTTGACTTGCCGACGGTCGGCATATTCGGACACAAGCAGGTCACAGATGCGTATTTGGCGCTGTTGGCACGCAAACGGGGTGGATTGCTGGCCACAATGGACGAATCCCTGGCCGCCCTTCACGCTGTCACCAAGCTTATCTGAGGAAGTCCATACCGGAGTGCCTCCCAACGTGTTTTCCGCCGATCCATTGTCAATTTTCTGCTAGAACCGCTGGGCTGCCTGCCAGTGGCCGGGTGACTTGCTGGACCAAGTCCTACCGCGTAGTCTTCAGCAGCGCCGTCACACCATTCCACACAATTTGCACGCCGATGCACACCAGAATGAACGACGATAACCGCAGGATCACGTTCATCGCCGCGTCGCCCACGGCCCTGGCGATGCCCTGCGCGAACCGGTAACTCAGGTAAATCGTCAGGGCTACCAACGCCGACCCGGCCACAAGCGCGGTCAAATTCGTCGCGCTCCCCTGGGCATGGTTTGCACCGATCGTGATCGCCACCGAAATTGAGCCTGGACCCACGGTCAGCGGCAGTGTCAACGGATAGAACGCCCGTTTTTCCGCCTCGGCGATGGAGAGGTTGCGCGAAGCCTTTTCCTCCCCGTGGCTCTGCAGCAGCCGCCAGCCGGTGGAAAACACGATCAGTCCGCCACCCACCTGCACCACCGGCAGGGAGAGCCCGAAAAACGCCAGGATGTAATTGCCGACAAAGATCGCGGCAATCAAAAGCATGAATCCGTTCAACGCCACCTTGCGGGCGAGCGTTGACCGCGATGCCTCGGGCAGCCCCTGCGTCAGACTCAGGAAAATCGGCGCAGTGCCCAGTGGATTCACGATGGGAAACAGTGCACCCACAATGAGCAGTACTTCGCGCGCGACTTGGTCGAGGCCCGGATTCACGATACCTATTTCTACTGTACGCGCTGGTCCATCTTTACCGGCGGAGCGGTACCGGTTTTCACCTTGGAGGCGTCGAAAATCCGCTGGTCGGGGGTGAGTGCCGTCCAAGGCGTGAAATCCGGCTCGGACGTAAACACATCCATCAGGCTCGCCGCCGTCCCGTCCATCAGGTTTAGCGGCGGCATGCCCAGGATTTCGAAGATCGTCCGCAGCAGGCCCGGAAAGCTGGAATTGGTGTGCGTGACGTAGTTTTTCTTCACATATGGGCCTGCGGCCATCAGTACGGTCCGGTGCGCATCGATGTGGTCCTGCCCGCCCTGTGCGTCGTCTTCGGTGACGAAAACGGCCATGTCCTTCCACCACGGGCTGTGGGAGAGGTATTCCATGATTCGCCCGAGGGCCAAGTCGTTGTCCTCCACAAACGAGGCCCGGTAGGGATAGCCGTCGGCCGGTCGCTCCGCTGCCATGTGGTCGTTGGGCAGGTGGATGAAGAGGAACTGGGGCAGGGGTGCGTTTAAATTACTGGTGGCGGTTTTCCGGTACTTTGCTTCGATTTCGGCGATGAAGTGGTCGGCGCGGAACTGGTCCGGGATGTTCATGTTGAAGCCGGGGTAGTCGCGCGAGGTGTTGCGGTAGAGGGGGTCGGGCATCGGGACGTTGGTGAGGAAGCGCGCGCCGGTGGGCTCCTCGTCCTTGTCCTCCACCACGCCGGCGAGTTCAAAGCCTTCGCCGAAGTTGCGGAACGAGATCTTGTTGCGTTCGAGGTGGTGCCAGATGGTGCCCGCTTCGGGTTGCTCCTCGGGGTGCGCGGAGGAATCCGACCCGGCGAACATCAGGCGTCCAGGGGACGAGCTGTCGAGGACGAAATTGCGCTGTCCGCCATAGGACGCCAGAAGCCCGCTTTCCGTGAAAAGGTCCGGGTAGGCCCCTACTAGCCAGTGGTGGCCGTCGGTGCTGACATCGGAATCGGCGTAAAAATTGTCGCCGATGGCCCAGCGTTTCGCCATGCCGTGGTGGTTGGGGGTGATGGCGGCGTCCTTGATGGAAAATTGGGGGGCGGCGTTAGCCGTCGCTCCGCCCCGACCAGGGCGGGCTCCTTCGGCCAAGCCCTTCATGCCGAATCTCGCCATCGTCGGCAATGCTGCGACCGATCCGTTGGCAGCCTGGGTGATGTCGCCGAAGACTTCGTCGAACGTCCGGTTCTCCTTCACAATCAGCACGACATGCTTGAGCGCGGCCGGGGGCTTCGGGGCTTGGCCGGGTTTCGCGTCCAGTCCCGTGGCGGCGAATGCGGTGGCGGTCAGTTTCGGCAATTCGCTGGCCGAGGGCATGATGAATGTGGTCAGCAGTCCCTTGTGCAGCACTGGCCTTTCTCCCATCTCCACCAGCGGTTGGCGCATATTCGGCCCCGTGCCCCGGCCGCGCGCGTTGGTTACGAATACCCGGTCGCCGTCGATGGCCACCCGTGTTGGGAGCCATCCCGCGGGCAGATGGCCCAGGATCTTCCCGGTTGCAGTATCCACCACTCCGACCGCGTTGATCCCTGCCTCGGCCACCAGAAGCCATTTCGTCACCGGATCGAAGGCCAAGCCAGCGGGCATCACGCCGCGCAGGGTTTCCAAGCCGGGAATCCGCAGCGGGATTTCGGACAGCACCTTGTGGTCCGTGGCGGAAATCACGGTGATGGTATCGTCGTGCGCATTCGAAACGTAGACCCGGTCCCCGACTGCCAGCACTCCGGCGGGGGCGCTGCCGCCGAAGGTTTTCGAATCGAATGGCGACCCGGTGCGGACCCAGTCGAGCACCGCCGGTTTTTCGGGATCCTTGATATCGATGATGCAGACGGAATTGGATTCCTTCACGTTCGGGTCGCCAAGGCCGGGTACTTGGATTGGACCACCCTCGGTATCCCGGCGCACGCCGTCGCGGCTTTCGGCCGACGGGAACCCGAAGGCGGGGAACGCGAGGCCGGTACGCTTGGAATCCTTGCGGTCGGCACCCGGCAGCACCTGGTATTGGAAGACGCCGGCGTTGGTGACGTAGGCCGTGCCGCCATCGGGTGAGAGTGTGATGGCGTAGGGCATCCGCCCAACTTTCACTGACGACATCACCTTCCCCTTCGCGGTATCGATGACCGCGACCCGGAAATTGGCCTGGTCCACCACATAGAGGCGGTGCCGTGCGGCATCAAACGCCAGATCGGCGGAAAAACTGTGTTTCCACTCGCCTTCGTTCAGGTTCACCAGCTTGCGTTTGGCGCTGGTGGTGGTGTCCATCAGGCGCACTTGGCCGGAATCGCCCTCGGAGACCCAGACCGACTTTTCGCCTTCGAATGCGATTCCGTAGAACACGCCCTTCCATTCGGGATCGGCCTCCTCGGGTGCCTTCATGCCGGGAGTGCGCGTCCAGAGTTGGCGGACGTCCCAGGGACCCTTCGGATCGTTGGGGGATTTGGAAGGCGATAGAACGGTGACGCCGATGCGCTCGAAACCGATGTTGGCGGTGGCGACCATGCCCTTGGGACCCACGGCGAGGCCGAACGGTCCGGGCCCCGTCTCGATCAACGCTCCCATTGGTTGCAGAATCCGGCCGCCGGGCAGGATGGTGCCACGGGCCGTGATGTTGGCGTAGCGCTTTCCTGCGGGCGCGGTGTGGTCGGCGGCATGCAGAACGGTGGCAGGGATGCCGACGGCGAGCGATGCTACGGCGAGGAGGCGAA
>CAITMP010000644.1 GCA_903893525.1 uncultured Acidobacteriia bacterium
CGGCAGGACGAGGACGGCTACATCTGGGTGATGGGGCGGGTCGACGATGTCATCAACGTGTCCGGACACCGTCTGAGCACCATGGAGGTCGAGTCGGCCCTGGTGGCGCATCCCAAAGTGGCGGAGGCTGCCGTGGTGGCGCGCCCGGATGAGATCAAGGGGCAGGGAATTGCCGCGTTCGTAACGTTGCAAGTAGGTTACGAAGCCAGCGAGGACCTCAAAGCCGAGTTGCGGCAGTGGGTTGCCAAGGAGATCGGGTCCCTGGCCAAGCCCGACGACATTCGCTTCACCGACTCGTTGCCAAAAACCCGCAGTGGCAAGATCATGCGCCGACTCTTGCGGGAACTGGCGGCGGGAGGAGAGGTGCGCGGCGATACTACCACGTTGGAAGACCTTGGAGTGCTCTCCAAGTTGCGTCAGGACGAGGACTGATTCGGTGGCTATTCAGGTTTCCGGCATAGTTCCAGTACCGACTGGGGGGGGGCAATTTTCAGGGTGTTGTAACAAAAATCAACACCTCAACACCAAGTGAGACGACGCGGGAAACCCAGCAGGAACAGGTCAATTCATGATGGTCCGGCGTGCTTGCTGGCGGCCCTTTCGACGCTCTATTAACTTGACATAAAGGGTGCTGCATTCTAAGATGGAGTTAGGATACCGAATCGTGCACAAGCATACATTAAAGTGGCTCTTCGCAATTGCCGCGGTCGGCGCAGTCGCCGCTTTCGGCGGCGAGACCCCGGACGCCGTAGTTGGGCGTGTGGTCTCGAATCACCCGATCACAATCAATGGCCGCCAGATCCCAGCCCAGGCTGTCGTCTCTTGGCCGGTTTCGGTTGCTGACGAAGTTGCCACCTCCACAGAGTCGGCAATGATCCAGTTCCGCGATGGTAGCACCCTGTTGCTTCAGGGTGATTCGACTGCCCGCGTCGAGGCCTCCAAGTCCGGTTCACCGTCGGGCTCTCTGATTGTCCGGGTGCTAAAGGGTGTCGGGCAGCCCAGTTTCGCGCCGGGCTCGACTGCTCAATTCTTCAACGCCTCAGGCAAGACGATCTCCGCAGTTTTGCCAAGGTCCGCCGTTCAGCCGGGCTCGCTCACCTCCGGTTCCTCCTCTACTGCCACCCGTGGTCTGATTCCGTTGCCAGGTCGGCCAGTGCAGGTTGGGACCGCCCCGGTTTCGACCACTCCGGTGTATACGGGGCTCAGTGGTGTGCTCGTGCAGCCCTTGGCTGATTCTCCGAATTCGGGCCCGACCGTTATTCTGCCGAACGGAACCCGTTTGACTTTGACCGTGGATCCGAAGACGAATTCCTACACCGTCACTGCTATCACCATTCCGGTCGACACTCCCACAGGCCAAGTTTTCCTTCCTGTAACCAATACCACCCTCTTGAATACCACCGTGAGCGTGTCCACTCAAGGCAGCACGACCAACGCTGGGACCAACGTCAGTGTCAGTTTCACGGACACCACCACCAAGAAGCCCGTCGATGTCGAAGCGGCTCAGAAGAGCCTCCAAACCGCCGGCGAGCAGGCAGTGCAAGACGCAATCAAGACCGGTACGGTTCCGGCGAATACTCCCGCTCCCGTACTGAACACGCCCGTCAAGGTTGGCACGTTCAGCCAGGCCGCGCCCTAGTTGCGGGTTCACGCTCCACACTCACAACGCAAGACCCACAACAAATTCTAGGAGCCGACGAAAGAAATGCAAGCGAACAAATACATGAAGGCGCTGGCGACCTCCGCCCTGTTCATTCTAGGGTCGGTGCATGCCTATGCCCAGTCACCGGTAATTCTGGCCGGCGGCATTGTGAATGCTGCGGACTACTCCACCGATCTCGCGCCTGGTGCGATCTTCTCAATTTTTGGGACGGGCTTGGCTACTTCCACGGCAACGGCGGGCTCGATCCCGCTACCCACGTTTCTCGCCGCAACGTCCGTCGATGTAGTCGATATCGCCAACGTCAGCCGCCCGTGCCCGTTGTACTTTGTGTCCCCAGGCCAAATCAACGCCCAGTTGCCGTACTCGCTTTCCCCTGGCGTGGTCCAGATCAGGGTTCGCAACGGCTTGGCGACATCGGCGTTCGGAAGCGCCAGGTTGGCCGCTGCTGCGCCCAAACTATTCTCGCTCAATGTCTCCGGTGTTGGGCAGGCGATCACGACCAACCCGGCCGGTACCCTCTATACCAATGCCTTACCCGCCAGCTCCGCCAGCCAGGTTGTAATCTACCTGAACAGCATGGGCGCGCTGGACGTGAACTTAAACGCTGGCGACGCGGCTCCAGGCTTGGCCGCCGGATCGAAACCGGCCAATGTCAAGGGCACCGTGTCGGTCACAGTTGACAACGGCGCTCAAGCCCAGGTCACCTTCGCCGGTCTGACGCCCGGATTGGTTGGCCTGTACCAAGTCAATGCAGTCATGCCCTTCTCGACCAACTCCGGTAACGTCACACTCACTGTCTCGGTTGGAACCGCGACCAGCCAGACCAACATCAGCATTCCATACCGCCCGTTGGGTTTCTACTACGCCATGTTCGGTGGCAAGGCCGTGGCTGGGCAAACTCTGAACGGCTTGTCCGGTGCCAACAGCGCGATGGCTTTGCGCAACTCCGACAACTTTGTCTGGGGTACGGATGGTTTCAATGCATGGAGCAAGAACACCGGTCTTGTGAATCCGGCCTACTCGGGAGTCTCGGGATTGGCGGTGACTCTCAAGAACGGAGCTGCAACCGTTTTCGACAACAACGGCATTGAGGACAACACCTTCGGCACTTTCTACACCAACACTACTGGCCCCGACAGCGCGAAGCCCGGCCTATCCAAAGCCTACTCGATGTCGAACTACTATCCGTTGGTCTTCAGCACCTACCTGCACCTCACACAGCCCACGACCATTACCCAGATGATCGGGTACTTCGATCTCTACGGTGATCCGACGCTGCCGTTTGATCCGACCAATCCCTTTGTGAAGTTCAGGATGAATATTTTCTCAAATGCGTCACTGCAGCCGAAAGAGACTGGTAACTTTGTAGGAGATGTGTTCTCAACGGACACGGCCACCGGCACCTTTTCTTTCTCCCAAACTGCGGCCCGCCGGATCTCATCGGTTGCAGCGAATACCCCGTCGCCGATCGACCGCGTTGTGTATACTTTGGCATCACCCTTGACCTTGCCCGCAGGTGATTACTGGTTTAGCCATGACGTCGCGATCCGGGCAACTCCGGCGTCTTCCTCCACGGCAAGGTCGGTCACCGGAACAAATGACACCATGATTTGGCATGCTCCCAAGCCAGGTAAGCCATTTATCATCCCAGGGGCTCCCATCACCCAATAGCACGACTGACGTTGCATTCACAAAATGCGGCTCCCGGAAACGGGAGCCGCTTTTTGTTTGCAATTGCGTGGCGAAAGTGGAAGCAGTCCTTGGGTGTCGTCAGGCCCTGCAAGCAACCGCATAAACAACCCAAAACATACAGGGCAGGAATTTGCCCTGCATCGGGAAATCTCCTGCGCAGTGCAGGAAAACGACCACCAGTCCAAGCGCCCATGGACTCTTCCACGCGATTATCAAGGACCGGAAGAACAACAGAAGCATGCACACCGTGACTACGATGCCGCCGTCGCACGTCCACTGGAGCCAGTCACTATGTGCTGCATTGGCAAAGACGCCTTGATCGAAGAGTGCATGCGCAGGATACACGTAAATCCACGTTCCAAGTCCAGACCCCACCCAGGGATGCAACTGGAAGAGATCGAGTGAAGCCTTCCAGAGCTGCATCCGAACCGGCAAGTCCGCCGATATGTGTTGGAACCGCGACGACGCCGTTTCTATTCCGACCCCGATTGCGAAGATCATTGCCAGAACAGCCAAGGCTCCGAACGGCTTCAGACTGACGGCTTCATCCCTTCTTTCGCTACCAGTGCGTCGTATCAAAAGCGGTAGCACCATCAACTCCAGAACGAGGAGCGTCATTCCTGCTCTGGACCGGCTTCCCACTACGCCCGCGACCAGTGTTGCGGCCGAGACCACATGGAGCGCTTGGTTTTGGGGCGATCTGGCAATCTCACAAACCACTACCGGAAAGGCGAGGAGGATGAAGGTCGCGAAATGATCCACATTCAAGAAGGGACCAGCCGAGTTGCCTGTCGTCATGCCAAACAGCTGGTTGCCTGTGAGGTAATCCAATAGTGACAGTCCAGTCACCGCGAATGCGTAGTTGGCGAATATCGACCGAAATCGGTACTCGGAGCCAGCAAGGGGGTTGATTCGGAGCACAAGGAACAGGACACTTGCGAACACACTCCACCTGAGCACGTCCACTTCGGTGGCCAGCCTGTACGCAGTCCATCCCATCCGGAGCTGGAACGCGCCCCAGATGGGTACGGCAGCAAGGCATGACAGCGGAAGCCACGCCCCGAATCCAATATTCGGGCGGAAGTGCCGAACCGATAGCACAAGGCGGCAAACGGCCCATGCGCCGAGGAGCGCAAAGACGAAACCTGAAAAGCCAAGCCAGACCAGTGGACTCTGTGACCACGCCATAAGCAGACCCAGTCCGCATGCAATGGCCGCCAAAGTGCCAAACAGTTTGTCGATCATAAATCTACCTTCTCCCGCGTCTCCATCCTGCGTGCATTGCCCTAGGGCAAGCGGGTAACTGCGACGGTTTGCAGCGCGACCGTCGCCGAGATTCGGGTCGTGCCGGGTTGCCGATCATACCAGAGTTCCAGGATGTAGTCGTGAGGTGCATGCGCTGTCTGAAACTCTGCCGGGCCTTGGTCCTGATGTGTCACGGCCGCCAGCGTCACGACTGTGGTGGATTCGTCCAGCACCTTCCAAGCCAGTCCGGCCGCCGGGGCATTCTCATCCGAATTACCGTGCGCACTCAGTCTATATTCCGTATCGGGAGCCAGTGCTATACGGCGTGAAAGCAGGCGGACGTGTTCCGGTTGCTGGCCGGAGAATGCCAGGCGGAGTCCGCCGTCGGCCATCTCACTTTCCATGACCCCATCGGTGGCGAAAGTTTTCCAGTCGTAGCCTGGCAATCCACGATCCCAAAGCTTCAAAGTGCCTGGATTGCCATACTCCAGTTTTGCCCTGTCGATCCAGTGCCGATCCGCTATCTTGTTCCAAAGGGCCACTGCCGCACCGGACCGGTGGACGCTATGCAGCCTCTCGACTGTGCGGAGCAACTCGTCCAGGTTTGCGTCGGAACCGATCTCCAACAGGCGGGCCGCGATGTTCACCAATTCATCCTGCCCGGCGGCTGCCCGCTCCGAATCGGCAGAAACCGAGACCGCGAGCAACTCCTCAAGAAACATTGCCAGCGGGGCCACCCCGTTTGGAACTATTTCGGTGGCGAATTCGGCTGGAGTCATTCCCAGTTGCCAGCCCATCTCAGCCAATAGGGGTGGTGGGTTGTTGCCAATGGAAAGCGCTTCTCTCGCCCAATGCTTGTAAAGTGGCAAGTCCCGGCGCCGATAGTAGTAGCTCGCCAGCATCATCCGCGGGAGAAAATGCTTACTCACTTCGGCGGCGCGATGGAGACTTCTCTCAGCCTCCGTCATGTCGCCACGAATCTCCTCCAGCACAGAGGCCTCAATCCACCACATGGCCTCGGTAGGATTTTGCTGGATTGCCAATTTGATTTGCGGCAGACCGTCGGTTCCAAGGAAACTGGCGAGTCTGACTCGATATTCCGCGTTGCCTGGACTGTAGTCAACGGCGGTCTGTACGGACTGCGGCGAGTCCTTTTCGAAATTCCATGCCGCGCAAAAAAGGCGGTACGTGTGGAGGAGGGCTACTGCGGTAACTGCAAGAATGGCGAGTGTGGGAATCGTTTTACGAATGAGAAGATACCAAGCAGGCTTTTCGGGGTGCGTCGGTGACATGCTCCCCTTTGGTTGATTATTGTTCAATCCAGATCCCGCAACGCCGATTCTACCACGATCGGCGTTGCTCCCCGTATGGAGCTACTTCACCCGCACTGCGGGCGACGCTCCAGTAATTGCTGACAGTGCCGCATCGCTCACTGTTACCGTCTGCAGCCCCGGCGTTTTGAAGGTTACTTGGTATGTGCCGACCCCGTTGGACAGCGCGGTATCCGCCGGCAGCGTGGCTGCCGTGTCCGAGCTGACGAAGTGGATGGTATCCGTGAAGCTGGTCGCGATGTTGCCCTTGTAGTCCAAGGCGGTGATTGTGAAATTGACGGTGTCACCCGCCTTTACCGACAAACTGTCCGGCTGAACCACCAGCCTAGTGACCAAACCTGGTACAGCGACCGGGAACGTAACCACATTGCTGACGAAAGCCTGCTGGGCAATTGTCATCTGGGTGGCCTTGTTCGAGGCCAATCCGGAGTTCAATTGGAACTGCACGTAGTAGACACCGACGGTTCCAGGCAGAAGGCCCACGCTGACAACGTTGGCCGTGGATCCGGCCGTGAGAATGGAATCAACGAACACCTTGGGGGGATTTGCAGACCCTCCCGGGAACACGCGACCAGTATCCACATCGGCGGGGTCGGTAACGCCCAATCCGGTGGCGAACGTGTACAGAATTTCACCGGGTACGGCCGGGTTTTTGTCGTCGACCAAAGCTCCCTGGATGTTGGAACAGCACATGTTGGGATTGTAGGCAGTCAGCAGGAGCGTCGCACCGGCTGTGTTCGTAGTGGCGGTCGTGACGGCTACAGTGATCGAAAGCCCTTCACCCTGTGGGCCCGGGAGATTCGCGTACAGTGCAATCCGGTAATATTCATTCGCCACGGAAGCGTGGACGTTTGGATCCGGTGCCGAGTTGATCGCTTGGATCAATGAGTCTCGGACTGTCGCCAGAGTGTCATCCTTTAGGACAGTGTAGTTGTAGGTGTTGCCGCCGATTGTGATCGAGGCCACGTCTCCTGCTTGAACGGACCCGTCGACACCGATCAGGTCGAACGCCGTGCTTGATGCGTGGTAGACCACGCCGCGGCGGGGATCGGTTCCAGGCAGTGCGAACAAGCCGGGGTTCTGAGGAACGATCGTTGCTGCCACCGGAGTCGACACGGTAACCGAGCCATCTTTGTGCTCAACCCGTGCATAGATGCTGACGCTGGTTCGATCTTGCGTCTCGTTCATCATCTGGGCGTTGATCTGGGTCGGTGAAACATACAGCAGCGGCGCGGGAACCCCATCGACGTACAGTGTGCATCCTGCCAGCGATGTCGGCAGGTAGTCCTGTGCAAAACTGGCAGCGACGGCGCTGTCGCACAAGTTTTTCCCGTTGACTTCAATGATTGTCGCTGGAGCAATCTGCGATGGATTCTGCAGATAGATGTTGAGCGTTGCCCCGCTTGTGGTTCCAGAAATGGTGGCGTTCGTTGAGGCGCTGTTCGCCAGCGTGATATTGCCGCCTGCGCTCCCTGGTGTTTTGGCGGTGAGGACAACTGCCAAGGCCGACAAGTTTGCCGTAGCGACCACATTGGGGTCCGGTGCCTTGTTGACCAAGTTCACCAGGCCCTGGATGATCAATTCCAAGGTGTCCTTGTCCTTCACTGTATAGGTGTAGCCGGTCCCGTTGATCGTGATGGTCAGGGTGTCCTTGGCGGTTGCCGATCCAGCCACAGTCACAGTGCCAAGGGCGTAGATTTCCTGGCTGGCCGCATTGCGGATTCCGTTGAGCGGAATGTTTTGAAATGCTGGGGAGAAGATTTCCACACGCCGGTTGTACCCGTCGCTCACGTAGAGATTGGTGCCGTCGTACGCCAGGGATGTTGGCGTCTGGAATGCGTTTGTACCGTCGGGGTTGTCGCCGGTGTTGTCGCTGAATTCATCGGGCTGCCCCAGGATGATGTCTGCGCGTTGGCCGCTTTTGGTGGGAATCGAGTTGAAGATCAGCACACGGTCATTGCCGCCATCGGCAACGAAAAGGCGCTTCCCGTCGGAGATTACGAACCGGGGGAATGAGAGTGTGGCCCCGCACCGGTTGGGGAACGTCGCGCTGCCCGCACTGGTTGTACCGTTGGACTGGCACAATACGGACGTAAGTCCCGTCACGGCACCTGTGGTATCCAAGGTTTGGGTGGTGGGTGCCTTGTAGCTGTTGTTTTCCACTGCTGAAACCAGATCGGGTTGGCCGATGGCTACATCCGCCGGTGTTCCGTTCGCTGTCGGGATCTTGTTCCAGATCAGGACGCGGTTCTGGCCCAAATCGGCCACGAAAAGGCGTGTTCCGTCCGTGCTGACCGCCACGGGCGTCTGCATGTTTTCGGGGCCGGTTGTCGGTTGCTTGGCCGTCAAATCGGGCTGTACGAACGCTGTAAAGCTCGCTTGTCCAACAACGATGTCCGCAGCAGCGTTGTTCGACGTTGGAATCTTGTTGTAGATCAGGATGCGGTTGTCCTGCGTGTCGGCCACAAACAGCCGACCATTGTTTATCCAAACGCCTTCCGGTCCGCGCAACGAGGTTTGGGTTGGCGGTACCGAGGTGCCGTTGTGGGTGAAATCCGGTTGCCCGATGACGACGTCGGCTGGCTGTCCGTTCACGCGGGGCAGGCTGTTCCAGATCAAAATCCGGTTGTTGTCGGTATCGGACACCACCAGGATCTTGCCGTCGGTCGCAACGCCCGTTGGGCTGCGTAGTCCGTTTGCCGAAAGACTCCTCTGTGTGGTCGTGAAATCCGGCTGGCCCACCACCAAACTCGCGGTTCCCCGGCAGGCGCCGCACGTGCTTCCGAGCACATCGGGTTTTTCCGTTGCGCTTGGATAAGTGGACGTGTCGCTGAACCGGAGGACCCGGTTGTTGTTCGGCGTGGAGCCGAGACGGTTCGCGTCAACCACCCACAGGACTCCGTTGGCGTATGCCACACCCGCCGGCGACCCAATCAATTGGTTCGTGGCGCCGTAGTCGCCCAACGTGAAGTTTTTCTGACCCATCACCAGGCGTGCTGCTTGGCCTGTGTTGAAGTCCGGAGTCTGCGCCGGGGCGGACACCGCTAGAATCGCGGTCGCGACCGCCATGCCGAACATGGGGGAAGCACAGCTAAGGGCTCGAAAAGAACTCATCTTATGTTTGCGTGAAGAGACCCAAAAAGTATCGTGTTGCTGGAACGGATGTACCCGTGTAACAACTGAGTATACCAAGGGCAATTCGCGTGCCGAACCAGTCGGTTACCCGCAGCGCTCCAACGGCTGCTAGACTGCCGGAATGAACGACGCTCCCATCGAAGTCTCGCCTGTGGAACTCCAAGCCCTCCTGGATGCCGGTAGGCAGGTACGGCTGGTCGATTGCCGCGAGCCCTACGAGCACGCCATTTGCCGGATCGAGGGTGCCGAATTGATCCCGATGCGCCTGATTCCACAGTATTTGCCCGATCTCGCCTTGGAGGCCAGGCCCGTCGTCGTTTATTGCCACCACGGCGTGCGAAGCCTCAATGTTGTCGACTGGCTGCGTCGCCAGGGGGTAGTGAACTGCCAAAGCATGGCTGGTGGCATCGACCTTTGGACCACCTTGGTGGATCCCGCCGTCCCCCGGTACTGAAAGGCCCGAAAACCCGTTCGTGATGCGCGTCCTTCACAGGATGGGCCGAACCGGTTACACAGGCGGTAGGTCTATGCGCCGTCGATCTTCTCGCCGGCCAATGCTCCTGCGGCCACGCCGAGTCGGAACGTGAACAGTCCGCCCAGTCCAGCCTTCAACCGGTGGAGCATTCCCGACACGAACCCGAAATGCTTGCCCAAGTAGCTCGCGGTGCCGTCCGCCCGGTCGCCGGCCAACTGGCCTTTTCTCATCGGCGACAACGGCCCTTCATGCAAGGCTGTCACGCCACCCAGAATCACGAGCTTCTTGCTGGCACGCCGGACCTGTGCGCTTAGCTCAATCTCACTGCCGTAATTGCCATACCGTTCGTCCACATGCCGCATTGCTCTCAGGAACGAGATCCGGAACATCAAGGCCGCCCCGGACACGCACTCGGCAGGGAGTTCGTCGGCTGCGGGAAGGGATGCCGCAGCCGGAATGAATGCCGGATCCGGGTCCGAGGGCGTCGGAAGCGACCTCACCTGCCAGCTAGGCTGTCCAGATTCCGATACCAAAAGCGGACAGACCGCAGCCGCATCCTGGCGTTCCTCGAGGAAATCGGCCATTTTCGTCACGCCCTCGCCGGACAGCACTGTGTCGTCGTGCAGGAACAGCACGTACTCGCCGTCAGCCGCGCGGAATCCGATGTTCATCGCCTTGGTCAGGCCGAAATTCTTGGGCAACCGGATGAACCGGGCGGAAGGAAAATCGTCGGACAGCAGCGCCGTGCCGTCGGACGACCCGTTGTCGACCACAAGGACTTGGTGCTCGTCCCCCAGCGCAGCCAAACTCCTGCGCAGGAGTCCCGCCCGGTTGAAGGAGACGATGACAACGGAAACTCGTTTTGCCGGGGCGGCCGCCGAATCGAGTGTCGACGAATCTTGTGTGGGCTGTTCTGGAGTCAAAACCTATTCTCGCAAAAACTAACCTTTCCCAGCACAACCGCGTGACGGGCACCTGTGGCGGAGGGCAGATTTCCCGTCTGCCGGTGCCATGTGCGGTGCGCCAAAACCGCAAACGCGATTGCCTCCCGCGCATCCGGATCCACTCCGTACTCCGCCGTGGATGCCACCCGGACTCCAGGCAGTAGCGCCCGGATCCTTCCCATCAACCAGTCGTTGTGGACGCCGCCACCTCCGACCGCTACCTCCTCCACCCACGGTGCTGTGTGCAAGATCGATTCCGCGACCGTCGCAGCCGTCAGTTCCGTCGCTGTCGCAATCAAATCCGGCCAGCCAATTCCGGTGCCCACCAGGGAATCCACAAATTCCCGGCCGTATTGCTCCCGCCCAGCTGTCTTCGGCGGGGGCTGCCGGTAGTATGGATTGCGCAGGAGCTGACCCAACAGCCCGGCATCGACCCGGCCGGTGGCGGCGCTCCCACCGTCTTGGTCGTAGCGTCTGGCACCGCCTGTCATCCGTTCCACCAGTTGGTCCACCACCATGTTGCCCGGACCGGTGTCGAACGCCACCGTTTCATCGGGCGCGGCCCCCGCCCGCAGGACCGTGATGTTCGCGATTCCTCCAATGTTCAGTGCAACCCGGCCAATCCCCGGGTTGCCAAACAACAGGTAGTCCGCCAGCGGGACCAGCGGCGCGCCCAAACCGCCTGCTGCGATGTCCCGCGTCCGAAACCCCGACACGACAGGTGCCCCGATCCGCTCCGCGATGACATCGGCCTCACCGAGCTGGAGCGTATTCGGACTAGGCCCCGAACCTTCGTGGTACACCGTCTGGCCGTGGCAGCCGATCAAGTCGATCGATTCCAGAGGCACTGCGCCGTCCGCACAGACTTTCCGGACCGCTCCGGCGTACAATTCCCCCAATTCGAAGTTCAGGCGCGAGATCTGCGCCGTGGAGCAAGCCGTGTTGGAGACCGCCAGAATCCTGGTCCGCGTGCCGTCGGGGTAGGGAACTGTGCCAAATGCGACCGTTGCGACTCCCGAGCCGCCGAGGTCCACTCCGCCCAAGTCAACCACTGCCACATCGATCCCGTCGAGCGATGTCCCGCTCATGATCCCCACAACGCGCATGGTTACTCCAACTCCCGCTGCAACTCTTCCAGGAACCGCAACGCCTCGATCGGCCGCATGTCGTCGATCCTCACCTCACGGATTCGTCGCCGCAACTCCCCGAGGTCCGGCTCGAACAACCGTATCTGGATCGGGCCGACGGGTTCGGCGCGGGGTGCGAGCCGCTCCACCGCCCGGTGCTCGGTGCTTTCGTGCAGCTTCAGTACTTCCCGTGCCCTGTCGATCACCGTGGCCGGGAGACCCGCCAACCGGGCTACTTCGATCCCGTAGCTGCGGTTGGCCTTCCCCGGCTCCACCCGCCGCAGAAATACGATCCGGTCACCAGCTTCCTTCACCGCCACCTGGAGGTTCCGGACGCCGTCCAATCCGTCGGCCAGTTCCGTCAATTCGTGGTAGTGCGTGGCGAAGAGCGTTTTCGCCCGTGTTCTGGTCGCAATATGCTCCACCACCGCCCACGCCAGTGACAAGCCGTCGTACGTTGCCGTCCCGCGCCCGATTTCATCCAGCAGGATCAAGCTCTGGTCCGTCGCCGTGTTCAGGATCACTGCGGTCTCCGTCATCTCCACCATGAAGGTGGAGCGGCCACGGGCCAAATTGTCGGAAGCGCCAATTCTCGTAAAAACCCGGTCGATGATCGGCAGCACCGCCGCGTCGGCCGGCACCCAGGACCCCATCTGCGCCAGAATCGCGATCAATGCCGCCTGCCGCAGATACGTGCTCTTGCCCCCCATGTTCGGGCCCGTGATCAGCGCGACGCGGTCCGTCTCCGGGTTGAGGTAAAGGTCGTTCGGGATGAACCGCCCCGCATCCTGGCTCTGAATTTTCTCGATTACCGGATGCCGTCCGGCGGCTACCCGCATTTCGCCCGTTGTTGAAAACGACGGACGGCAGTACCGGTTTTCGGCCGCCACCTGTGCCAACGCCGCAGCCACATCCAGTTCAGCCACGGCAGCCGCAGTTGCGCGGATCGGCAGCGCATGGGCCGCGGCATTCTGGCGCACCTGCCCGAAGATCCGTTTTTCGATCTCCAGAATCTTTTCCTCGGCCGCCAGCACGTCGCGCTCGTACTCCTTCAACTCCGGCGTGGTGAAGCGCTCGGCGTTGACCAGCGTCTGTTTGCGTTCGTAGTCGGCGGGTGCGTTGGCCAGATTCGCCTTCGAAATCTCGATGTAATACCCGAAGACGTTGTTGTACCGGACCTTGAGCGATGCGATTCCGGTCCGTGTCCGTTCCCGTGCCTCGATCCGGGCGATGTGTTGCTTCCCGTTCTGGCTCAGATCCCGCAAATGGTCCAACTCCGCGTCGTACCCCGGTCGGACCGTCTCGCTGTCGCCGATCACCGCCGGGGGTGTTGTCGACAACGCATCCAGAATAGGCCGCGACGCCGCCGCTACGGGATCGAGCCCGGCGAACGTGTCGAGCGTCCTCTGCGACAGCGGTCGGGTTGCCAGCCTCGCCGCGCCCGCCAGCATCGGCATCTGGTCCAGCGATTTTCCCAGCGCGTAGACATCCCTCGGGGTCGCGCTCCCGATCGTCACCTTCGCCAGCAACCTTTCGATGTCCAGCACCGGTGCCAGTTGTTTCGATAGCTCGGCCCGGAGGATCGTTTCGCGCACCAGATCTCCCACGGCGTCCAGCCGCGACTCGATCTCGACCTGTTCCAGCGACGGTCGCAGCATCCTCTGCCGCAACATTCGACCGCCCATTCCGGTCGACGTCCTGTCCAGCACGCCCGACAACGTGGCCCCGCCGTCCGAAAAGATCGGCTCGACCAGTTCCAGATTCCGCACCGTGACGGCATCCAGGACCATCGCCCCTGCCCGGTCGAAATGCCGAGGAGGATCGAGGTGGTCGAGCGATGCCCGTTGCGTGTCCTTTAGATAATGAAGGACCGCCCCGGCCGCCCCGATGGCCGCATTCCGACCCGCCAAGCCGCAGCCGTCCAGCGTCAGAAGCTTGAAATGCTCGCGAAGAGTCCGGTCGGCATAGTCGGCGGTGAAAATCCAATCCTCCAGCTCCGTGACAATCCACTTCTTGGTGTCCGGACCCGGTACCGCCGGACCACCCTCGGCCGCCAGCACCTCGCGCGCGCCGATGCTTTCCAGCACTGCCGCCAATTCGGTGGATTCCGTCTCCGTGGCCCGGAACTCGCCGGTCGAGACGTCCACCCATGCCACCCCGCACCGGTTCCCGACGCGCGAGACCCCTGCCAGGTAGTTGTTTTCGTGCGACCGCAGCAGGTGGGAGTCGGTGGCCGTGCCGGGGGTGAAGATCCGCGTGACCTCGCGCCGGACGAGCTTTTTTCCTGGCCCGGCCTCCTCCATTTGTTCGCAGATGGCCACCCGGTAGCCCTTGCCGATGAGCCGGGCCACGTAACTTTCCGACGCGTGGTAGGGAACCCCGCACATCGGAACGGGAGTCCCCTTGTCCTTGTTTCGGGCCGTGAGTGTGATTTCCAGTTCACGGGCAGCCGTTATGGCGTCCTCGAAGAAGAGTTCGTAGAAGTCGCCGAGCCGGAACATCAGCAGCGCGCCCGGCACTTGCTCCTTGGCTGCGTTGTACTGGCGCATCACGGGAGTCAGGGCTTGGTCTTGAACGGGCGACATGGGGAACTCCGGCCATCGTAACAGTTGAGCGTATCTCCTAAAGATCCCGTTGTGGGACAGGCTCGCAGTCTGCAGACCAAGTGCGTCAGCGTCAGCGGGGCTCCAGTGGGAAAAAGGGCTCCGCTTTCGCCGCCGGATTGAGCCGCGATGCAACCAAGAACC
>CAITMP010000645.1 GCA_903893525.1 uncultured Acidobacteriia bacterium
CGCAGATCGAGGTCACCGGATCCCCCGTGATGTACTCCATCAAGTTCATGGCGTGGGTCCCGATGTCGCCCAGTGCGCCGCCGATCCCGGATTCCGCCGGGTTGGTCCGCCACGAGGCCTGCTTGGACCCCAGCTTCTCCTGCGGCTCCATCAACCAATCCTGCAAATATTCCACCAAGACCTTGCGGACCGTGCCCATCTGGCCGGACCGGAACATGTGCCGCGCGTGCCGTACCAGCGGATAGCCGGTATAGTTGTGCGTCAACGCGTACACCATGCCGGAGCGTTCCACCACGCCCACCAATTCCTTCGCCTCGTCCAGCGTCAAGGTCATCGGCTTGTCGCAGACAACGTGGAAGCCAGCTTCCAAGAACGCCTTGGATGGGCCGAAGTGTGCGTTGTTCGGCGTCACGATGCTCACGAAATCGATGCGCTGGTCCGCCGGGAGCGCTGCTTCGGCAGCGGCCATCTCCTGGTAGCTCGTATAAACGCGGGAAGGGTCGACGTGCAGCTTCTCGCCGGTGGCGCGCGAATTCGCCGCGTCACGCGAGAATACGCCCGCGCACAATTCCACCTGCTGGTCCAAAGCCATCGCGATGCGGTGCACCGCCCCGATGAAGGAGCCCTGTCCGCCCCCAACCATACCCATCCGTAGTTTGCGATCTGTAGACATACCCACCGAATTTTATCAGCAACCGCACCACGGCGCGCAACAGAAAACATGGGCTGCATCTATCGCAATTCCAGCCCTCCAGAGTTGCGCCGCCGCTCCAGAAAGGATACGCTCATGGTCGGACATGAAATTCGGCGTAAACACATTCATCTGGGCCGCCACCTACGGCCCCGCGGTTCAAGCGGTTCTACCCTCCATCCAGGAGGCTGGTTTCGACGGCGTCGAGGTATCCCTGTTTCGGCCCGAGGATTTCCAGGCCGCCCAGATCCGGCGCGACACCGAGGCACTCGGCTTGGAATGCACCATCTGCTCGGTGCTGGTGAACGGCTTGAGCCTCATTGATGCCGATGCCGACGTCCGCCGTAGAACCCAGGCCCACATGCGCGACGCCATTGCCTGTGCCGCTGAAGCCGGCGCGAAAACCATGGCCGGACCGCTCTACAGCCCCGTTGGCTATCTGCCCGGTCGGCGCCGGAATGCGGACGAATGGAAATGGGCGGTCGAAGGCTACCACTCGCTGACCAGCACGCTGGAAGCCCACGATGTCACCATCGCTATCGAGCCGCTGAACCGATTCGAGACTTTCTTCCTCAACACCGCTGCCGACTCGGTACAACTCTGCGACGAAATTGGGCATCCCAACGTTGGTGTCCTGTTCGACACCTTCCACGCCAATATCGAGGAAAAGAACATCGCCCAAGGCTATCGGACCGTCGCGCCGCACCTGAAACACGTCCACACCTGCGAAAACGACCGCGGAACCCCCGGAAACGGCCACGTCGAGTGGGACGAGGTCTTCGGTGCGCTCCGCGACATCCGGTATGACGGCTGGCTCACCATCGAAAGCTTCGGCTTCGCCTTGGGAGAAATCAGCGCCGCCGCGTCCATCTGGCGAGATATCGAGTCCAGCCCGGACCGGATCGCCTACGACGGCATCAAGTTCTTGAAGGCGAAGGCCGCCGAATACTTCGGATAGCGGGCGGCCAAGGCCGCGTTATGCTCAAAAGCATACATGGTCCTGTTTACACGACGTCGGGTGCTTGGGTCCGCGCTTTCCGCACTACCTTCCATCGGCTGGACAGCATCCCGCAGGGAGCTCGTCGTGGGCGCCGCCTCAAACCTCACAGCTGTTTTTCAAACAATCGGCCCGGCATTTGAGAGCGCAACCGGCATCCACCCAGTATTCAGCTTTGGCTCCACGGCCCAACTGGCCCAGCAAATTGCCGAGCGGGCACCCATAGATCTATTCGCCGCCGCAGACACAACCCACATTGCGGATTTGGATCGGCGCGGCATGTTGGAAACCGGTTCGAGGGCCGTGTACGCGACTGGAATCCTCGCCCTGTGGATCCCGTCCTCGTCCCGCGCCAAAATCGGCAGGATCGAGGATCTTGCCAAGGGGGACGTACAGATCGTCGCCGCCGCCAAACCCGAATTGGCTCCCTACGGCCTAGCTGCGGTTGAGGCGATGCGCAAGGTCGGGATTTGGGAAGCTGTAAAGCCCAAAATGGTCTACGCGCCGAATGTCAGCATGGTCCAGCAGTATGGCGCTTCCGGCAACGCCGATGCCGTATTTACGGCCTTCTCCCTCGCGCGGAACGCGTTGGGAACCACGCTGCAGATAGACGCAAGATTGCACCACCGTTTGGACCAGGAGCTGGCGATTCCGGCAAGCGCTGCGAACATGGAATCGGCCCGTGAATTCAGAAAGTTCCTGCTGCAAGGCGCGGGACGAAGGATTCTGGCTGATTCAGGCTACTTGGTCCCAGGAATTCGGTGACCCTACTGGCACCAAGGCAGATAAGCCGCCCCGTATAGCCCGGCCAAATTCCCTAGCTGGGCCCGTTCCACCCGCGTGTCGGTGGTCCGCAACGTGAACGAACGACGCTTGGCCTCGGCCATCATTGCCGGTTCGAACATATCCCAACCCGCGATCACACCACCAGCAATCAAGAACAACGGGAAATTGAACACATTCACCAAGATCCCCAACAGGCTGCCCAAAGACTCGCCCATCGTGTTGAAAACCATCAGTGCCCGCTCGTTCCCCGCAGCCGCCAGTTCGTAGACCTCGCTCGAAGTCAAATCGCCCAGCCCGATCATCCTCGCCATCCCGGTGATCGCCGTCGCGGAAGCGTGCTTTTCCACGCAACCACGGTTGCCGCAAGCGCACGGATTCCCATTCGGAACCACCGAAATATGCCCCAGCTCCCCCGCCATCCCATACGCCCCGTGAACAACGCGGCCCTTGGAAATAATCCCGCCACCGATCCCGGTCCCGAGAGTCAGCATCACCAAATCCTCAACATCGCGGCCAGCCCCCATCCACTTCTCCCCCAAGGCTGCGGCGTTGGCGTCGTTTTCCAAAATCACCTGGGTCTTCAAGCGAGCAGAAAGCTCGTCCCGGATCGGAAAATTCTCCAGCGTGGAGATATTGTTCGAGTTCCGGATGATCCCCTCTTTCAGGGAAATGAATCCTGGAACCCCAATGCCGATTCCAGCCAGATTCTCGACGCCGAACTGGTCCCTTAGGTGCGAAATCGAGGCCACCATGTCGGACATGATCGCCTCCCGCCCCTCATGGTACTGGGTCTTTCCGGATGTCCTGCCCAGGATGTTGCCGGAACGGTCAATCGCGGCGGCCCGGAGGTTGGTTCCGCCCAGATCCAGTCCGATCGCATATTCAAGATTGTTGGCGGTTGGCGAAGCGGGCATCAAGGGAAAACGATAGCACGGAGCCCCGGATTATGATGGTCACGAGATGATCACAGAATTGGTCGAACAAGAATTGCTCGAACAAGAATTGCTCGAACAAGGCTATGTCGTGTTCCCGGGGTTCCTCACCGAAAGCCAAGTTGCAGCCTTCAATACCCGCATCGAGGAATTGTTCGCAATCGAAGGTGAAAACGCGGGCTCGGAATTCAAGTCCGAACCCGGTGCCAGACGCCTCGCAAACATGGTCGACAAAGGTGAACTCTTTGAACAAGTCATCCAGACTCCCGAAGTCCTGGAAGCAGTTGGCATCGTTCTGGGACCCGATTTCAAACTCAGCAGCCTGAACATCCGGTCGGCCAACCCGCATAACGGCAGTGCCCAGCCACTCCACGTCGATTCAGGTGCCCTACCCGACGAACGGGGCAACTCGGTGTGCAACTCCGTCTGGATGCTGGACGATTTCACCGAACACAACGGCGCGCTGAGGATTGTACCCGGCTCCCACCGTTGGGGCCGGAAGCCGGAACCGGGCGAAAAGCCGGAATCGGAACTGCTCGTAACCGGTAGAGCCGGCACCGTGGTTGTGATGAACGCCCACATGTGGCACGGCGGAACGGAAAACTCCACAGACCACCAGCGCCGCGCCATGCACGTTTATTACACGCGCGCCGACAAACCCCAGCAGCAGTACCAGAAACAATGGGTGCGGCCTGAGGTTCAGGCCCGGTTGAGCCCCCTCGGACGCCGCCTGCTAGCACTCGACGACCCGAGGAATGATGCACTCTGCGCCGCCGGCGCAGGCATGAGCGGCTTCATGAAGTGAGTTCGGCCAAGGCCGCCCGCGCGTAGGCCTCCTGCGTCATCGGTTCGATGAGCCCGGCATCCACACGAATCCGCACCTCGCGGAGCACGCGCTCCATCAGTTCAAACTGACCGCGTCCATTCAGCAAATTGTGGGGCTGCAGCCAGCAATGGGCTACCCGGTTGTGCCGGATCGCGTCGTCCAAAATGTGGCACCAGCGCTTCACAGTCACGTCCGCGGGAACCGCCAATCGCAACCCGTGCGGCCAGTTCAGGAAGTGGCCGCACGGAATCTCCAACGGCGCGCCCGCCTTGGTCGGATGTGGGTCGGCACGTTCCAAAAGATTGAACTCCGACGCAAGCGAACCCGCACGACCAAACGTGAAGTTTCGCCGACCCCGGTAGGACGTGAAGCCGTGGCGGGCCAATAGGTCCAGATGCCCGGCACGATTCTTGGGGAAAATAAACGACTTGGGGCTCCAACCTTGCGACTGCGCCAACGCCACGCTTGCCGCCAGCTCCAGTTCCGCAGCTTCCGCCGGAACCTGGTCGAACTGCAGGTGCGTGAAGGAATGCGAAGCCAGCTCGTGCCGCCCGCCCACGGGAACCTCAGCCAACATTTCCGGACAAAACCAGCCATCCAGTTCCGACCGGGCCACGTCGGCAAAAAAGTCGTCAGCACACGGCGTAGCGCGGATGACGCGAATGTAGCTCAGATATTGGTCGGCATGCAGCGTGAATGCCCCGACAAACGAAAATGTCCCCGGCAACTCGAACGAATCCAACAGGCTGACACTCCTGTGGAAGATGGCGCTCAAGGGGCCAGTCCGCAGAATGCCGCGGATCTTTGGCGACAGTCGATCGGCATGGCCCCACTTGCCTTCGCAGTCAAATGAAATGATAAAAGTTGGGCGCACCGGAAACAATCAGGATACAGGTTCGTCCATCGCAGCAAGGCTGGTAGGGTAAAGGAATGCGGCTTAACGTTCTCCTTTTGTTCGCCTTCCGCCGGGGCTGGCTGTTATCAAGGGACGTACGATGCGACTGATCCGGGGACGCGCCGGCAGCGGCAAGACGGCGCAAGTGCTCGGCGAGTTCAAGCACGCGATACGGAACGACAGGACGTCGGCACGCCTCGTGGTGCCGACCGCCACCTTGGTGCGACATTTCCAGCACGAACTGGCACGCGATGGCGTGGTATTTCCACCCAATGCGGTCGTTTCCCTGAGCCGTTTTGTGGCTGAGCGCGCAAACGGCGTGATTCAAGTTTCCGATTCCCTGCTCCGCGTTATTGTGCGGGACGTCCTCGCGCGGCTTCCCGAATTCGGCACCGTGGCCGGTACCGAAGGCATGGCTGCGACCATCGAGGAAACCATCGGCCTCCTCGACAACTCCGGAGCGACTCCCGACTCCCTCAAGGCCATCCGCAAACTGGGCGCAAACGGAAAGGCTTTCGAACGCATTTGGCGCACCGTGGAAACCGAGGTCCGGGCACGGGGTTTTGAAATGCGGGCAGGCGTCATCCGCGCCGCGGTCGACAACGCGGAACGGAAAAAGGTCTGGATGGATGGATTTGCCACATTCAGTCCGTTGGAGCTGCAATTGGTGGCATCCTTGGCCAGGACATGCGATCTAACCGTCACCATCACGGATTCACCCGCAGCCGACGAAATCCGCAAACTGGCATTGACCCTTCGCGCCGAGGATCGCCTCCTGCCGGGCCGGAGCCGCCGCGCCCCCACGGAAATCGTCGCAGCCTCCAGCGTCGAAAGGGAGGCGGATGAAATTGCACGCCGGATTCTTGCGCTAAGGCGCGATGGTGGCGAATTCCGGGAGGTCGGGGTGGCTCTGCGCGATACAGCGGGCTACCTGGACCTGCTCCGTGGAACCTTCGACAGGTTCGGCATTCCGGCCCGCTACCACTTTGGCTCCCCGCTGCGAGGCCACCCCGCCGCAACCTTCCTCAGCGGTCTGGTGCAGTCCACCTTGAACGACTGGGAGTTCTCCGGAGCCCTCCAGACGCTCCGGGCACATCCGGGGTGGGGCAACAGCTGGGAGTTCGACCGCTTCGAGTTCCGGGTGCGCGAAGCAATGCCGGGCCGCGGCACGGACAACCTGATCCGGCTCGCCGGTGATTCCGGTTGGTTCAGAGACCGTATCGCCGAGTGCCTTGCCGTCGAAACATGGGCGAGCGAAACCGCGACACCCGCCTCATGGGCCCGCCGATTGGAGGACATGGCGGAGAAGCTCTACCGTCCGGGCCGGACCGAGCCCCAACCCGGCAATTGGGATACCGTCGAGGCCGCCCGAAGCCGCTCGGCGGCAATGCGGGCTTGGATGGATACGGTGGCGTCAGTGGTCCCTTTCTGGAAGAGCGCCGCAGAGGTTCCCGTCACCCTCGCCGAGTTCTGGGGGCGGTGCCAAGGCGCCGTGGATGCCGCGATGGTCCACACACCCGACGACCGGCGCGATGCAGTCCATGTCATGTCGGTTCTGGAAGCCCGCCAGTGGGATGTCGCGCACCTTTTCATTTGCGGTATGTCGGACCGGGATTTCCCGCGCAGGGCCCCCGCAAACGCCATCTTCACGGATGCGGAACTGGACGGCCTATGGAAGGCGGGTATCAAGGTTCGTCGCGCAATCGAGCGCGAAGCCGAGGAAACCTTCCTCTGGGAACTCCTGCGCACCAGAGCCCGCGATTCCCTCGTCCTCACTTACCCCATGCGTGACGGCTCAGCGAAAACCGTGGAATCATCCCGGTTTCTCAAAGACTTCGATCTTCCCACCCCGGCCGCTCCATGCCAGCCGCTGGCCAAGATTGCCATCGAACCCATGGGGCTGGCCGGACGGATCGAGTCCCCCGATCTACTATCCGCTATCACCGGGCAGCACCGAACCGTCAGCATGACGGCAATCGAGGACCTGGCCCAGTGCCGGTTCAAGTTCCTCGCCTCACGGACCCTTAGGCTCAAGGGACGGCCCGAACGCCCCGAAGCACGCCTGCAACCCAAGGTCACCGGCCTCATCCTCCACGAAGCCTTGGAGGAATGGCTCCGGGGAGGGCGCACCACGGATTTCGTCGAACTTTTCGAACAGGCTTTCGACAAGGCTTGCCGGGAGAAGCACCTTCCCCCCGGCTACCAGCTGGAGCTGAAGAGAATCGAATTCCGCGAAATCGCCAAGCGCGTCGCGACTGAAGACCTCTGGATGCCGGAATCCTCCGAGGTCGAGGTCGAGTTGAGCGTCCCCTTCCCCCAGGGCATCACCGTGACGGGACGTGCCGACCGAATCGACCTCATGGGTGGCGGCGATTGCGTCATCATCGACTACAAGAGCGGGCGCTCCGGACGCATCGAGGGGTTTATCGAAAGTCCAATCAAGCTACAAGGCCCTTTGTACGCGCTGGCCGCCCGCGAGCAGTTCGGCCTCAATACAATCGCCATGATGTACGTCGCCGTCCGGGAAGACAAGCGTTTCGGCTGGGGCGAAGTTCCCGGCGTGGATCTTTCACTGAAACCCATGCCCGAGCGTTGGGTCGAGGATGCCAGGGAGCGCGCTTCGGGGTATCTCGGAACCTTTCTCTCGGGCAACGTCAAGCCCGTGCCCACAGACACCGCCCAGTGCGTCTGGTGCGACTTTAAGAATACCTGCCATGTGGAACAAACGGCGGCACTTGTGATGACTCTTGGAGGCGTTCATGTCGACTAACTCCAAAGTCCGGTTTACCCCCGAACAGGAATCCGCTATCGAGTATCGGAGCATGGACGCCTGCGTCGTCGCCGGCCCCGGCTCCGGCAAAACCACCGTCCTCGTCGAGCGCTTCCGCGAATTAATCGAGGGCCACCACCTCGACGTTCGCGAAATACTCGCAATCACCTTCACCGAAAAGGCTGCGGCCAACATGAAGGCGAAGCTCCGGGACAAGTTCCAGCACGATCCGTTCCGGAGGCGGGAGCTGGAATCTGCCTGGGTGTCCACAATCCACGGATTCTGCGCCCGGTTCCTGCGCGAAAACGCAATCGCAGCTGGAATCGACCCCCGGTTCACGGTTCTGGACGCCCGCGAATCCGAGCTGCTCCAGTACGAATGCATGAACCGGGCGCTCGACGAACTCGTGGAGTTGGACCGCGACTTGGCACTCGCCTTGATTACCGCCCTCCAGCGGGCCGACGTCGCCGGAGACCTGAGAAGTTGCTGGGATGCCATCCGCTCGTCGGGACGGACCGTGGCCGATGTCCGCATGATGCAACCGCCGCCGATCACCACCCTCGAGTGGGCCATCTGGCGGCTGCGCGGCATCCTGAAACGATGGCCCCCGGCAAGCGAGCTCACAAAGGTTCGGATCAAGCAGGCCGAGGACCTTGCGGCTTGGGCGGACAGGTTGGAAAGCGCCGAAGGCTTTGCCGCCACCATCGGCGCACTCCGCGAGAAGGTTCTGCACCTCGGCAAGGTGCCGGCCGCGCTCCACACCGAATTGGAAACCTTCAAGGGCCTGCTGCCGGAGGTGGAATCCAGCGTCGTCGACAAGTACACGGCACCCTTCCGGACCGCTATTTTCCACGTAATGGAGCGCTACGAGGTTCTGTACGGTGCCCGCAAGGCCGAAATCGGGGCGTTGGATTTCAACGACTTGGAACGCTGCGCCATCGGAGCCCTCCGCGTGGACACCGTGCGCGACCGCATCCGCCAACAGTTCCGGCAAATCCTCCTGGACGAATTCCAGGACATCAACGAACAGCAGGCCGAACTGATTCAGCTGATCCGCAACGAGGACGTGTTCTTCGCGGTCGGCGACGTCAACCAGTCGATTTACGGCTTCCGCCATGCACGGCCGGAAATCTTCCACGCCTACCGCCAGCACATCCGGGAAACCGGCAAGCATTCGACCGAGCTCCTGCACAACTTCCGAAGCCGGGTGGAAATACTGCGCTGCGTCGAAAATCTCCTGAACACCGAGCCGGGCATCGAGCCGCGGGAATTGGTGGCCGGGCGCGAGTTTGACGACACGTTGGAGCCTGTCGTGGAAGTCCTCAAGGTGTTCCACGAAGACCGGGAACAGGGTTCCATCCGCGAAGCTGGCTGGATCGCGCGCCGCATTCTGGACCTAGCGTCCGAAGGCTACAGTTTCCGCGACTTCGCCGTCCTATGCCGAAACGGTGACTCGATGGGCCCAATTCTGGAGGCCTTCGACATGGCCGGAATCCCCTATGTCTGCGGCCGCCGCGAGTCTTTCGTTGTTTCCAGGGAGGGTTTGGACATCGCAGCCCTCCTCGGCACCATCGCCAATCCCCAGGACTGGATCTCGAAAGCGACCCTCCTGCGTTCCCGCCTTGTCGGCTTGAGCGACGAAGGACTGGTGCGCGCCCGCACCATCGGCGCGGGCTATTCGGGGACTTTCTCGGATGACGACGCCGCCAAATTGGGACGATTTGAAGCGGGACTACGCCGATGGCGCTCCATGGTCGGACTTGTTTCCCTCGATGTCCTGATCAGCCGCGCTCTGGATGATTGCGGATTCCTCTGGGAGCCCGGTTCCACCACCGGCGAAAATGTCGAGGCATTCCTCCATCTGGCGCGGCTGCGGGGAGGCAACCGGACGCTGGATGCTTTCCTGCACGACCTGAAGAGCATCGAAGGCGCCGCCAGCGCCGAAGCCGAGCTCTCGGATGACGACCAAGGCAACCGCGTCCAAGTCATGACCACCCACGCCGCCAAGGGCTTGGAGTTCCCGGTCACGATTGTGGCTGCAATGGAAAAGGGGCCCCAGCGGAGTTCAGCCCCCGTTACCTTCACCCCGGAGGTCGGCCTCGGCATTCGTTGGAAGGACCCCAGCTCGGACAAACCCAATGCCGACGGCCTGAAGGACTCCTGGGCCCACGCCAACAGCGAACGCCTGAAAGCACGCGAACGCGACGAGGGCAACCGTTTGCTCTACGTCGCCATGACCCGGGCCGAGGAGCGCCTGATCCTCTCCTATTCCCGCAATGACCGCGCCACCGCCCACTGGGCCAAGATGGTGGAACGGTGTGCGTTTCCCTGGACGATCCATGATCTGGATACCGACGCGCCCGACTTGGTCGGCGCCGCGGTCCGGTTGCGCGAACCAGTCGAACTGGAAGTGGTTCCCCGCCCCGTGCTGCGAAGCCAGCACGATTCCAGCGTGAACGTCACCTCATTGACGGTTTTCGGAAACTGCCCGCGGAAGTACTACTTGCAGCGCTATCTGGGTGCCCAGGGCGGCCGCAGGGTGCGTTTCGATCCGGAAGTATCGGAACCCAAGGGGGCCGAACCCGAGGACGCCGGAGCCGCTGAGCTTGGCTCGTCCGTGCACGAGGCGTTGGCGGGAAAACCAGGCGATTACCACCCGGCAGTACTGGAATTGGCCGACGTGTTCCGACAGGGGGAGCTGGGACGCCGAGCCCACACCGCGACAATGATCGAGCGGGAATGGGAGTTCATCGCCGAACTCGAGAATTCCATGGTGCGCGGCAGCATTGACCTCTGGTTTGAGGATGCCGAAGGGCTGGCGGTGGTTGACTACAAGACCGACACCCTTTCCGCCAAGGACGTGCCCGAACGGGCCGCCGAGTACGAAACCCAGTTGGCAACCTACGCTCTGGCGCTGCAGAAAGCCTTGGGAAAACGGCCCGAGTGGGGCTACCTACATTTCCTGCGCCCCAACGTGATCTGGAAAGTCCGCCTCGACGATGGCAAGGTGGAACAAGCCGCAAGCTTGATCCGGGAACTTAGGGACGCGCAGGATTGGCAGGAATTCGACATGAAACCCGGCCCCAAGTGCCAACGCTGCCAGTACTTCAAGGGGATGTGCCCGGGCGAACTTCCGGCCGCACCCTAACGGGTCTTGCTGCGCTCCCACTCCTTGAGCACCCGCACAATGTACTGGCGGGTTTCGGCATACGGCGGAACCCCGTGGTAGCGCTCAACCGCCCCGGGCCCGGCATTATAGGCTGCGAGCGCAAGCACCACCTGGTCGGGCTCGTTCTCGTACTTGGCCAGCAGCTCACGAAGGTACTTCGCACCACCCTCGGCGTTTTCCTGCGGCCTTGTCGGATCGACACCGAGTTCGCGGGCCGTGCCGGGCATCAGCTGCATCAAGCCCAATGCGCCTTTCGCCGAAACAGCTCCGGGGCGGAAGCCGGATTCCGCTTTCATCACGCTCTGGACAAACAATTCCGGGAGTCCGAATTTCCTCGCGGCAAGCTCCGCCAACGCGTGCGGATCGGAAACCCCTGCCGATTGGGCCGGAACCGCTACGGGTGCCTGCACTTCAACCTTGGCGGGAAGGGGCACCGCCGGATCCTCCACCCGCACATCAATGCGCTCCACGAGGTTTTCCGGCATCTCAACAAAGCCGCCCTCGGAAAACAACCGGACCTTGCCCCCCGAGACTTCATGCCTGTCGATGGACAAGGTCGCACCCGTCCGCAAAATCGCGATCTCGCGCGCGCCGGCCACTCTCGTCGAGAGCAGCAGCGCGATGCCGGTAATATGAAGAATTCGCGACAACAAACCTTTTACAATCCTAGACCAACATGCCCCACTCCTATGTGACGCGCCTCGAATGCAGTGTGTGCAACAAAACCTACGCCGCCGGTAACGCTTGGAATCTCTGCGAGTGCGGCTCTCCCCTGCTGGTGCGCTACGATCTGGACGCGGTCCGCGAAGCATGGAATCGCAATGACTTGGCTGCGTCCCCCAACTCCATGTGGCGCTATTCGCCTGTGCTTCCCGTCACCGACGCCGCCAACATCGTCACCCTCGGCGAAGGCATGACCCCCGTCCTGCCGGCCAAGCGCACCGGAGCCCGAATCGGAGCCGCCGACCTGCTGATCAAGGACGAAGGACTCAACCCGACCGGTTCGTTCAAGGCGCGTGGCCTGTCCTGCGCCGTCTCGATGTGCGTCGAACTCGGCCTGAACCGCCTAGCGATCCCCTCGGCGGGCAACGCCGCCAGCGCCCTCGCGGCCTACGCCGCCGCAGCGGGCATCGAAGCAAACATCTTCATGCCGCAGGACGTGCCGCAGTCCAATTTCATCGAATGCAAGGCCTACGGTGCCAAAGTGACCCTCGTGGACGGGCTGATTTCAGATTGTGGTCGCATCGTCGGCGAACGGAAGGCCGCCGAAGGCTGGTTCGAAATCTCGACCCTCAAGGAGCCCTACCGCATCGAAGGCAAGAAGACCATGGGCTACGAGATTGCCGAGCAACTGGGCTGGGAACTCCCCGATGCCATCTTCTATCCCACCGGTGGTGGCGTCGGCATGATCGGCATGTGGAAGGCCTTCGCCGAAATGGAGGCCATGGGTTGGATCGGCCCCAAGCGACCCAAAATGATCGCCGTCCAGGCCGAGGGTTGCCAGCCCGTCGTCCGCGCCTTCCAGACTGGCGAGCTGGTCTCCCGGTTCTGGGACGGCGCATCGACTGTCGCCAGCGGGCTCCGCGTCCCCAAGCCACTGGGCGACCGCCTGACCCTCCAAGCCGTACGCGAAAGCGGCGGCACGGCCATCGCCGTCTCGGACGAGGCACTGGTGGACGCGGGAATCCGGCTGTCCGAAGAGGAAGGCATGTTCGCGGCCCCCGAGGGCGCGGCCTGCATCGCCGCCGCTGAGCGGTTGATCCAGGAGGGTTTCCTGAAGTCGTCGGAAAAGATCGTGATCTACAACACCGGTTCCGGCCTCAAGTACCTGGAGGCCTACTCGACCCGCTTCCCCAGATCGGCTCCGGGCGAAACCGACAAGCTCGGCGGCCTCATCATCCCCCGCTAAGGCGCCGCGGAGAAACTCGACCCAGTCGGCCCGCGCGTCTCAGATTCTGAATCGCCATGTTGTCGGGCCTGACTAGGCTACGTGCGCTAAACTGCCAGCATGACCATATCTGTCAACTTGGAGAAAAATGGAAAAATCCTCCTCCCGGCGAACGTCCGCCGCATCCTGAACCTCCAGAACGGGACCTCCGATCTTCTTCTGACGGTGGATGAAGTCAACCGCACCGTCTCCTTGGAAACTCGCGACCAGGCATTGTCCAGAATCCGTGCCCGCCTCGCCCCCTACATACCAAGCGGTGCCTTACTGTCGGAAGAGTTGCTGTCAGACCGGCGAGAGGCGTCCGAGAGTGAGTAGCCGGTACTTGCTGGACGCATCCGCAGTCCTCGCCCTGATAGCGGACGAGCCTGGTGCCGACAGGGTCCGGCCTCTCTTGCATGCATCCGTGATCACAACGCTCAACCTCACGGAGGTAGTCAAGAAGTTGCGGGAGCGCGGCGTCCCGTCCGTATTGGTCGACATCACCATCACTGAACTCCAGATCCCAGTGCGGGCGTGGCCGTCCGACGCTACCCAGGCGATCCAGACCGGGGAACTGGCCTCCGCGAGCCGTCGATTCGGCCTTTCCCTTGGGGACTGTGTCTGCCTCGCGGCGGCAGCGGGATGGGGCTTAACCGCCGTTACCGCCGAACACCGCTGGACAGCGGCGCTGCCGACAGCCCAAATCATCAACATCCGTGAGGCGCCTCCAAGTCCTGGGGCCTAACCTAACTCGCCGGCCTCATCATCCCGCGGTAAAGGCGACTTTACGGGACGGGCACCCGGTTCAACCGCAGTTGAGTGGTTGTTGCCTGTCCCGCTTCCACGGTCACGGACTGCCCGCTCCCAAATTGCCGCATCCAGTCCGGATTCCCGTACTCCACTTGCTGGTTGTCATCCCACGCGCCCACGAAATAGCGTCCAGGCGGCAAGTTCTTGAACGTGGCCCGACCGGTGCCGCCGCCACGCGAAACCGCAATCTGCCGACCGTCCTTGAGCACCAGGACCCAGCCGTCGGTGCTCTTGCCGTCGGAATCCTCCACCTGAACATCCAAAGAGCCGCCAGTGTCGCTCAGCACGACTTCGATCAGCCCGGCAGGCCCATCAACAGCAACATCTTGCGACAACACGTCGCGCCCGCCCAACGTGGCGCTCTTGACAAATAGGTTCTGCGGCGGGAACGCCTGCAGCCGGTAGGTGCCGGACGGAACCCCTTCGATCGTGAAGGCACCCTCCTTACCCCAAACCGTCCTGCCACCGCCGTTGCCGTTGTCCATTTCCCGGAGACTCAGACCGAAATTCGGCACCGTCGGTGCCGGGCTACGGGAATCCGAGTCGAACGTGACCTTCCCCAACAGAGTCATTGCAGGAACCAGCCGCAGATTGACACCATCCACATCCGTCGCCGCAACTTGGAACTGGGTCCGCGCCGTGAGCCGTAGATTGCCCTCGAAATAGTCGACATTGGCCAGATAGGTTCCGGAAGACACACCCGGAATTTCGAAGGTCCCGTCGGGCCGGACACCGGATTGGCGGGCGGGCCCCGTTCCTGCCCCCCCGTTCTGCTTCAACAGCGATACGGAAATGGACCGTCCCTTCGGCATCCCCGATACCGTACCGCGAACCTTCACCATGGAAACTCGCGGCAGAGTGAAATCAACACGCGCCTCGCGCCCGGCTGGCAAATCCATCCCGCCCCGTGATTCGGGCAGTCCCGGATAGCAGCTGTCGCCGATTCCATTGTTCTCCGCCACCCCACCCGAAAACTGGACGGGCAACACGAAGGCCGTTACACACACAACATATCGGCCCGCCGAGAGCATCGGCACGCGGTACTCGCCCAAATCGTTCGTCTGCCCTTGGCTGGAGCGCACGAACACCCGCTTTCCCTCGGCCACGCGCGCGACCATCACGGTGACCTGCGCATTGAAAACCGGATCGCCCTCGGGATCCAGAACACGGCCGGTGATCACCAGTTGCGGCGTCATTCGAATCACAATTCCGTGCGTTGGCGAAGACGGTGAAAGCGGCATTGGACGAAATGCGCCCCCAATTCTGGGGTCGCCAACCGTACCCTGCAGAAATCCTGCGCGGGACGCAGCAAACTGCACCTGCCCGCATCTCAGACCGGAAAGGCTCCAGTTTCCCGAACTGTCCGAAACCGTGGCTCGCGGCGTGGCAACGCCCGCCACCAGAATCTGTGCCCGGACAACCGGTTCGCCTGTCACCGAGTTGACCACCCTGCCGTCCGCAGCGCAGTCTTGAGCCGCGACCGTCTCCTGGCCATGCAAAAGGCAGCAGGAACAAAAATAAGCCAGCGCCAGTCGAACGAAAACCTTCGGCATCACCACAATTATGGCGTCTCGGGATTGGGACGGCAAGGACTACACGAGGAATCAGGCCTTCCTGATGTATGCGGGAGGCATCAGCAGGCTAATGGCATCCGGAATTGTCGACACCGTCGCCGGCAGTGTGCCCAGCAGCTCGCCATCCGTCTGAACCCGGATCTTCCCGCTTGCAGCCTGCTTCATGGCGACTTCCTTCGCCCGAAGCACCGTCACCCCGGGAGTTTCATAAAGACGATTCACCACCACGGATCCGAAGTACTTCAAATAGTCGTACCAATTGCCGTTTTCAAACAGCACGACCTCGAAGTCGGAATCCGTGAGCCGGATTCGACGGGCGATCTCGAAATCCCCCCCATAGTTGCGCACGCGGGTAATCAGCGCAAATGAAGCCTTGCTTGCCACGCCGTCAACCTCTACCGGAAACTGGTCCGTCGCCCGCCCCATGTTGGAGAATCCGCCATGCCAGTAGGCGAGCTTGCCGAAGCGGGCCTTCAGTCCCATGTCCAAGTCGTAAATGATCAACGCGTCCAAGCCCACCCCCGCCATCAGCAGAAAGTGTCGGCGGAGTTGGCCGGGGCGGTCGAGGGCACCTACCGAAATCCGGGTCGGCACCGCCTCCAGAAGCTGCTTGGCCGCAAGATCTGGACGATTGCTCAGACCCAGCTCATTCGCCAACACATTGGCCGTCCCTGCCGGAAGCGCTCCGAAAGCGACACGGGAACCGACCAATCCATTCACGGCCTCGTTGATGGTTCCATCGCCACCAGCCGCAAGGATCAGGTCAAACCCGGCCTCGGCCGCGTTCCGTGCCAAGACCCCCGCCTGATTCGGTCCCGGCGTTGGAAACAAGGTAACGTCGCGTCCAGCAGCACGAAACACTTCGACGGCTGAATCCAAACGTGACCGTTTCGAGCCCCGAAGGCCTCCGGCAAAGGGATTGTAAATGAGAGCGACGCGATGGAGAGGGTGAGAGATAATTGGAGCCAGTCGAACAACATAAGTATAGCGAAATGGTTCCCGCACCCCCTAACCAGCCTGAACTGCCGACTGACGCCGCAGCCGCGCTCCGCCAGCAGATCCGCCACCATGAACACCAGTACTACGTCCTGGATGCGCCGGAAATCACCGATGGCGAGTACGACGCACTGGTCCGCGAACTCGAATCCATTGAGCGCGACCATCCCGAGCTCGCCACCCCGGACTCCCCCACCAAGCGCGTCGGCGGCAAGCCCCGCGAGGGATTCCAGAAGATCGCCCACAGTTCGGCCATGCTCAGCCTCGACAATGCCCTCGACGAGGCTGAACTCCGCGCCTTCGACGCTCGGGTCCGCGAATTGCTCGGCGCCGCCGAGTTCCGCTACATCGCCGAGCTGAAAATGGACGGCCTCTCCATGGCCACACGTTTTGCCGACGGCACTTTCCAACTGGCCGTCACCCGCGGAGACGGCTCCATCGGCGAGGACGTCACCGAAAACGCCCGTACCATCCGCTCCATGCCCTTGGCCGTCGGCGAAGCCGCACCCTTTGAAGTACGGGGCGAAGTCGTGATGAACCGTCGCGCCTTCGAAAGGCTCAATCTCGACCGCGACGAACAAGGCCTACCCCGCTTTGCCAATCCGAGGAACGCGGCAGCGGGCTCCCTACGCCTCCTGGAAACCACGGTTACAGCATCCAGAAGGCTAGACTACTACGCCTATTTCCTGTTGAACCAAGCGGGTGCGCCCAAGCTGGACAGCCACTGGGAGTCCCTCGAATGGCTCGCCCGCCAAGGTTTCAAGGTAAATCCGCTCCGTCGGATCTGCCCCGATGTCGAGTCCGCCCTCGCATTTTGCCGCGATTTCGACGCCCGGCGCGATTCCCTGCCCTACGAAATCGACGGTGTCGTAATCAAAGTCGACAGCGTCGCCCAGCAGGTGGCGCTCGGCTACACCGCCCGTGCCCCGCGCTGGGCCATAGCTTTCAAGTACGCCGCGCGCCAAGTCGAAACCGTCGTCGAGGACATTCTGATCCAAGTGGGCCGCACAGGGGCCCTGACCCCGGTGGCAGTCCTGGCCCCGCAAATCGTTTCCGGCGTGACCGTGACCCGCGCCACCCTGCACAACGAGGACGAAATCGCCCGCCTCGGCCTCCAGATCGGCGATACCGTGGTTGTCGAACGCAGCGGCGATGTCATTCCCAAGGTGGTCCGCGTCAAGGAACTGGGCTCCAACCGGCGTGAATTCTTAATGCCCACCGAATGTCCCGTCTGCCACGGCCATGTGGTGCGGGAGGAGGGCGAGGCCGCGAGCCGTTGCATCAACGTCAACTGCCCCGCCCGCCTGAAGGAATCCATCCGGCATTTTGCGTCCCGCCACGTGATGGCGATCGACGGACTCGGCGACGTGCTGATCGAACATCTCGTCGAATCCGGCCTCGTCAAGGGCGTCGCCGACCTCTACCGCCTCGCCCAGTCGGATTTGGAAGCGCTCGAACGCATGGGACCCAAGTCGGCGGCAAATGTTTGCGCGAACATCGCCCGCTCAAAGCTCATGCCCATGCCCCGGGTGATCGGAGCACTCGGCATACGGTTCGTGGGCGAGCGCACCGCCCAACTCCTCGCCGAACACTTCGGCTCCCTCGACTTGATCGCCAACGCGACCCGCGACGAACTCCAGCAGGCCCAGGAAGTGGGCCCGAAGGTGGCGGAGGCCATCTTCGACTTCTTCCATGAACCGCGCAACCTCGAACTCCTCGAAAAATTACGCACTGAAGGGCTAATCTTCACCCATGCCGTCGTAAAACGCGAAGGAGGTCTCTTGGCGGGACTCACCTTCGTGCTGACAGGGACGCTGCCGAACCTAACCCGCGACGACGCAAAAAAGCGGATCGAGGATGCTGGCGGCAAGGTATCGGGCTCGGTCAGCAAGAAGACCTCGTTTGTTGTGGCTGGCGAGGAAGCGGGGTCGAAACTGGAGAAGGCTGTGGCACTGGGAATTCCCCTGCTGGACGAGGCCAGCCTCCTTGGAATGCTGACATCCGCGTAGCACCCCTTGACCTGCAGACCGGACCGTTATACGGTAACCTAGTACAGGTGGCAGCCCGATGGCAGCCCCTTGCCGTAGCTGTTGCACGGCAATTTCGCAAA
>CAITMP010000646.1 GCA_903893525.1 uncultured Acidobacteriia bacterium
CCCCAGACTCTCGAATTTCTCGATCGTTTCCATGATGGCCTGGCGCAGCGGCGTGCGCGGAATCTCGCCGACCGCCGCGACAAGGGCCGCGTCGCTCATTTTATAGGCCACCGGAACCTGCGGACCGGCTACGGTGATCATGCCGGCCGCGTCGGGGCGAATCTCCTCCAGCATCCCGCGCAGTTGCTCCATTTCGACCACCTCGCCCCGCAGATTGAAAACATGCGCGCCTGGTACCGGGCTCAACAGGCATTGAATGAAGATATCAGCCACGTCCTGGACGTACTGCAGGTCCATGAACCCGCTTAGGCGGATTTGGAAGGGTTCCCGGCGCGCGACCGCCTTCATCGCCAGAGTGGGGTCGGCCGTCAGCCCGAAGTCGCGGCCCGGGCCGAACACCGTCCAGGGGCGGAGCCCGATACTGGAGATGCCGTCCGACGTGAAGAAATTGCGCGCGTTGCCTTCGTTGGCGGCCTTGAAAACACCGTAGTGGGTGGCGGGTTTCACAGGCATATCCTCAGTCAGGAGGCCGTTGCCGTATTCGTCGGTTGGCCCCCAGACGGCGGAGGAACTGGCATAGACGATTCGCACTTCGCGACCGGCATCGCGCGCGGCTTCAAACACGTTCAACGTCCCGATGACGTCGATGAGCCCGCCCTCGACCGGATTTTTCTGGCAAAACGGCATCAGAACTGCCGCCAAGTGGACGATGTGGGTGATCCCTTCGTCCTGCACCAGGCGCTTGACAGCGGCAGTGTCCTCGATGCGCCCGGTCCGGCGGGTCAAACATGCCGACTCCGCGCGACCCGAAATCATCTCGAAACGGGCGAGCGATTCATTCACATCGAAGGTGACGACATCGCAGCCCCGGTCGATCAAACGCTTCACAACCCAGGACCCGATGCAGCCCTGCGCCCCAGTTACAAGTACTTTCATAATCCGATGCGGCGCGAAACCGCCAACACGCGATAATACCCTACAAGGGACCAAGACACATGCGCTCCGCAACCATATCGCTACTCTGGCTTTGTTTTGTCGGCTCGGCTTTTGGACAAATTGCCGACATGGTGGTTGTAAACGCCAAAGTCCACACCGTGAACCCGGCCCAGCCGGACGCCAAGGCCATCGCGGTACGGCAGGGCAAGATCGCCGCGGTCGGCGACGACGTCCAGAAATGGATCGGACCCGCGACCACCGTGATCGATGCCCACGGCTCGGCGGTGCTTCCCGGCCTGATCGATTCCCATGGACACGTGCGGGGCCTGGGAACGGCGCTTGAAACCATCGATCTACGGGGCATCCGCTCCGAGGCCGAGATCGCGGAGAAGGTTCGTGTGGCCGCCGCCCAAGCCAAGCCCGGTGAATGGATTCAGGGTCGGGCTTGGGACCAAAACCTGTTCCCGTCCAAGCAATTTCCGAATGCCGACGGCATTTCGGCCGCCGCCCCGAACAATCCGGTTGCGCTGGTGCGGGTCGATGGCCACGCGGTCTGGGTGAACAAGAAGGCCATGGAAATCGCCGACCTGAACCCGGCCACGCAGGAACCCGCAGGCGGCAAGATCATCCGCGATGCAGCCGGAAAGCCGACCGGAGTCCTGGTGGACACGGCGCGCCGACTGGTCGAACGCAAAATCCCGGCAGCGACGCCGGAGCAGGTGGAGCGGCGGATCCTGAAAGCGCTCACCGCATGCGCGCAGCTCGGAATGACGTCGGTGCACGACGCCGGTGTGGACGCCGACGACATAGCAGCCTACAAGTCACTGATCCAAAAGGGCCAATTGCCGATCCGTGTGTACGCCATGCTGGCCGGTCCGGGGCCGCATCTGGACCAGTGGCTTGCCAAGGGCCCCGAGATCGGCGATTTTCTTACCGTGCGCAGCATCAAGCTGGTGGGTGACGGAGCGCTCGGGTCGCGCGGCGCGGCCATGCTGGATCCCTACTCCGACGACGGCGTCAACCGCGGCCTGCTGCGCATGGACCGGACCTCGATCCGCGCGGTTGCCGAAAAGGCCGTCGCAAAAGGTTTCCAAGTCAATACCCATGCGATCGGCGACGCGGCCAACCGGGCCGCGCTCGAAGCCTACGGCGATGCGCTGAAAGGCAGCAACGACAAGCGGTTCCGCATCGAGCACGCCCAGATCGTAGCCCCGGCGGACTTCGCGCTGTTCAAGAAATACTCGGTGATCGCCTCGATCCAGGCCACCCACGCCACCAGCGACATGCCGTGGGCTGCAGACCGCATCGGTACAGAGCGGATCAAGGGTGCCTACGCTTGGCAGACGTTCCTCAAGCTGGGCGTGCGGATCGCGGACGGCTCGGATTTTCCGGTAGAGGATCCGAATCCGCTCTGGGGCCTCTATTCGGCCATCACTCGGCGCGACCACGCGGGCAACCCTCCCGGCGGATGGTTCCCCGACCAACGGATGTCGCGGGAGGAGGCACTGCGCAGCTGGACTCTGGACGGTGCCCACGCAGCTTTCGAGGAGTCGCGTAAGGGCTCGATCGAAGTCGGCAAGCTGGCGGATTTCATCATGCTGGAGCAGGACCCAATGACCATGCCGGAGTCGGACATCTGGAAGGACCGTGTGACCCTGACCGTGGTCGGGGGCAAGGTCGTGCACCGGCAATGACATTGCTGCTGGCGCTGCTGATCGCCCAATCGACCCAACCTTCGACTCCAAAACCGTTCCAGCTGGCACCCGGTGACTACCGCTGGGTGCCATTTACCGTTCGACAGGTCCCGACGCAGGTGGATTGCAGGTTCGAAGTCCTGAGCGGTGAGGCAACCGTCCATGCCGAACTGCTCCCGATGGGCGAATTCCGCTTGTTCAGCCGGGACAAGGAGCACGCGACGCTCGCCTTTACCCCGGATGGAACAAAGGGTGCGTTCCGTAGAATTCTGGACGAGCGCGGTCAATACGCCGTCGTCATTAAGAACTCCGCAGCCGGAAAGCCGGTGACAGTGACGCTGGACGTCGCCACGGACCTGAATCCGAATGCGGACGTGGTGGCTGCGGAGCTCCCGGCCCACAGGCGGCTGGTGGTAATTCTGTCGAGTTTCCTGATGTTCTTCGCGATGGTGGGGTTTTCGGGGTTAAGACTCATCCAAGCCTTGCCGCGAAACCGTTTCTGAGAGCCAGGCGTCACCCCCAAATTTGACTGTCAAAATTGTTGTGTTATTGTGTGGAAGATTGCGGGGGTTAAATCCTCGCCAGGACCCAAACATGATTCTCAAAAATCTCACCACCTACTCCCTCCGAGCGCTGGCAGTAGCTGCCTGTGCACTTCCCTTGGCTGCACAGGTTCAAACTTGTGATGCCCAGCCCCCGGGCATAAAGAGCTTCGTTATCGAGCACGCGGTCGACGTCACCGCCATCCTGAGCACAAACACCCCCAACATTCCAGACGCCGTTGTCGGTCAGATCTTTTCCGGCCAGAAGGAAGTTCGTTCGCGCATCGAATTCGACTCGGCCACGAACCTGCTCGTGAACCACCTGTTCCTAGTGAATCCGGGCGCTCCGATCCCCACCGCAGCCAGTACCAATTTCCTTGCCATTCGGTTTGGCTATTTGGCCGTCGAAGTGGACAAAGTTTACACGTCCTGCCGTCCCCGTCCGGCAGTTTCCATCGCCGGTGTGATTGTCGACGGTTACCCGATCTTCGGCAATCCGCAGGGCGCGCCGTACTATTTCTCGTTCGGTTACACGACCGATCCGACTCCGATCATCCGCGATGTCGTCTCCGACAGCGTCGGGCTCGGACTGCTGTATGCCGCCAAGGCCCCTGGCACGCTGGTATTCCCCTCGATCGGAGCCGTTGTGAAGGGTGGCCCGACGATCATGACGAAGTCGCCGGTGATCATCTTGGACGGTACAGCCTCGACTGGTGCGTCCCTGAGTTACTCGCAGATTGGCGGCGACCTCCAGTACGCGTGGACCACACCTTCCTGGGGTATCGGACTCATCACTCCGTACCAGAACCAGACTCTGGCTCTGATCGGCGGCGGCCCTGGGCAGTACACCGTCACACTCAATGTGCGCAACGGGTTGGGTGAGACGGCGAGCACCACGGTCACGATTATCTACCAACCGTAGTTCCAAGATAATCGGAACAAAGTTAAGGGCGGATCCGGTGAACCCGGATCCGCCCTTTTGTTCGTCGTTTTGGCCACAAATACTGGCACTCGAACTAGAGGCAAAGGAGCGAAGGAATGATTTTCATCATGGCCGCAGGTGGCGGTGCTGGACGGGGGACAGTCGAGTCTTTGCTCCGGCAGGGCGTGCCTGCACAGGAGATCGCTGGTGGTGCCCGCAATCCGTCCAAGCTGGATTGGATGGTGGCTGCCGGAGCCCACGCGCACATGGCGGATTACGAAGACCCAGCGAGCATGGTGGAAGTATTCCGGGACATCGACACCCTGGTCCTGATTCCAACGATGTCCGCACCCGAGGCGCGCTGCATGGAGCACCGGAATGCCCTATTGGCCGCAAAGTCGGCCGGCGTGCGCCGCGTGGTTTTCCTTTCAATCCAGTCAGGGGGCAACGAAAGCCGGTTCCTGATGACCCCCTTCTTTGTCTTTGCGGAAGACGCGACACAACGGTCAGGCATGAAATGGACAATCGCCCGGATGAGTTTGTATGCCGATCCTCTGGCGGATTGGCTTCCAGACCTTGTCAGAATGGGAAGGCTGCCTTACCCGGTGCGGAACGGACGTGTTGCCTATGTTTCCAAGGCAGACGTCTCCAACGCCCTGGCTGCAACAGTCCGGCGAAGCGACTTGGACGGCGAAATCCTGGAGTTCACAGGCCCGGCATCCCTTTCGATGACCGAAGTGGCAGCGGAAATCTCCATCGCCGCTGGCGTCACAATTCCGTTCGCATCGATCACGGACAAGGAATACGGCGATATCTGCCGGGCCGAGGGTTGCAATGAGGGAATGATCACGGGGATGACATCCCTTTACCACGCTGTGGAGGCTCAGGAGTTCGCCCGTGCCACCTCGGACGTGGAGCAATTGACCGGAACGAAGCCCGAATCGGTTTCCGAAGCAATCCTGAGATTGAGGCGCGACAGGTGAGAGGCAAGGCGTCGAAGGACACCAATGTGGGAAAGCCGCCCTGTTGGGCCCCAAGGCGGCTTTGGTCGTTGGAGTCCGCCAACTACGGCTTGTATACCAGCTTGGCTGTGGTTGTGTTTACCTCGCCCAGTTCATTTTCCACGGTTAGAGTAAGCCCGTAGACTCCAGGACCAGCACCGATAATCGCAAGTGTCTGGTTCTGGTTCGGCGTGATGAGGGCAATGCCAGCGTCGGAAGTCCAAGTGTAGCGGAGGTTGCCCCCGATTTGGTTGTAGCCCAACGCCCCACCTGTCGACTTGCTTCCATCCAGAACGAGGAAGATGGAGTTGGTTGTGATCGTCGGTGCGCCCGTGATAACCGCGTTGACGGTTTGGGGGACCACGCGGGCACTACCGGAAGTCTCGGACACAACAACGGTGCCAGCAGTCACATAGGCGATGTTGTTGGCGTTTTGGCTGGGCTTGCTGGGATCGTAGGTGAAGGAGAACGAGTGACCCAAGCCAGTCATGTTGCCGTAAACTGGCGTCGCATCCGCGATCGGTCCAATCACCATGACCGTGGGACGGGGAGAACATGTCACGTACACCTTTTCCGCAGGCGCATTGATGTAGGCGAACTTGATTGCCTCGAAATTTGTGGTGTCCGGCGTAATGTCCGGGGAACCCTTCGGCACCGTGAAGGACCAAGCGCGCAAGATGTTGGTGGCGACGTCATAGGTCAAATGGGTTCTTGCTTCGCGGGTAGGATCCAAGAGCTGCGCGATCGTGGAATCCGGAAAGGTCGCGGAAAACGCGGACTGGAAGGCGGAGGGGAACAGCTTGTGCTCAACCACAAAGCTCTTGATCCCGGCAGGCAGGACGCAGCCAGGAGCGGAAAAGGTCGGCGGAATCTGGGTTTGGCCGAAAGCCAAGGTGGTGGCACCGAGCATGGTGATGACGGTAGAGGCCAGCAGGCGAAAAGGTGTAGTCATAGATATTAGGCGCTTCTGACGTCACCTTACCATAAGTGAACGAAGGATGACAATGGTAGAAGGACACTAGGAGGGTCAAACCACTACCTTTCCAGAGGCTGCTCAAGAATCCTGCGAAAATGATCGAGAAGCAATCTAGTGTCCGGCTGGCCCAGACGTACTATACCTCTGGACGATGAAAAGCCCCGCGCACACCAGCGCCATAGCCCCCAAATAGTACGTCTGGAACGGCTCATGGTAGAGGAGTGCTCCCAAGGCAACGGCGACCATCGGATTCACATAGTTGTGGATGGACACCAGGGACACGGGCAGATTCTTGACCGCGTAGATGTAGGCGGTGTACGTCAGCGCGCCGCCAATGAGGATCAGGTAGGCGAGCGCCCACAGGCCTTTCGCCGTCCAATGGATCGGCTGGTGCGGGGTGGAGAGCCAGTACAGCAGGAATGCCGTACCCGTCGCCAGTTCCTGAACCCCTCCGATCACGAACGGGCCCGCCGCCGTCTTCAATTTCCGCTGCAGGATTGCGCCCACAGCCCACGCGGCGCATCCCAGCTGCAAAACGAGAAACGACGAGAATACCGGTCCTTGGAAGCCTTCCGTACTGCCGTCGGGCGGGATCGCAAGCACCAACGTACCTACCAACCCCAGCAGCATCCCGCCGACGGCCTTCCCGTTCAATGGTTCGCCGCCAGGAAATAGCCGTTCCACGCCAACCATCCAGAAGGGCGTTGTTGTAGCGAACATCGCCATGAGTCCGCTAGGAATCCATTGGGCCGAGAAGAATAGCGTGCCGACGCCCAAGCCGAGCGTCAGGAGACCGCACAGCGATGTCCACAGGAACTCCTTCGGCGTGGGCATCTTCAGCTTGAAGGCGGCCCCGGCCAGCACAATCACCAAGCCCGGCGCGAAGAACCGGATGCCCATCAGGGGCAGCGGCGGAATCGCCTCGATTGCGATTCGAATCCCAAGGTACACGGTGCCCCAGAAAAAACAGACGATGGCGAAAGCCAGGTAGGCGAGGGTCAGGTTGCGGCGCATGGTTCGTCCTAATGAAGATAACACTGCCGTTTTGGCACGGCAATATGCCGGAAACGATTCCAGTTGACCCGTTCACCCGCTGCCGCCTAACATGGATAGAATGGCATTCCGCGCTGGCAATTCCCGACCCGCCCCCTCGTCCGACCCCTTGATGGATGAGTTCAGAGGCTTGGTGGGCGATATCCGGGTCGTAGTGGCAAAGGCCTATTCCGACGTCAACAGCTCCATCCACGACTTCGCCGAGACCGAGCTCAAGCCCATAACGGAAGAGTTGGGGCACCAGGGCCGACGAATGACAGTGGCGATTTCGACGTCGGAATACTACGTCGAGGCGCGCGCCACCATCCGCCAAGTGGCCGAAACCGAAATCAAGCCGCTCCAAGACATTCTGGGATACCAAGGCAGCGTTGCGGATCGGGCCAAGGTTGCAACATCGCGCCTAGGCGGATTCTTCTCCCGCGCCACGGAAGCCAGCAAGGGCGTCTTCGAGGCCATTCCGGACAAGCCCCGCAAATCGTCCAAGAAGTCCGCGCCGGTTAGCCTCGGGATGATCGGCAATGCCTTCAAGCAGGCCAAGGACCTGATCTTCTCAGCCGACTCGCGGGAAACCCAGTTCGACAGGATGGGCGGCGATGCGGACGATACATCGGCACGCGCCCAAATTGCGCGCACCGAGAAGTCGGTGGACCGGTACCTGAAAGTCGCCGCAACCTCGGTCGGGGCCGCGGCCGTCGGCATGCTGGTACTGCCCCCCGTCAAATTGGTGAGCGCGGGTCTCATCCTGTATTCGGCGATGCCCGTCTTCCGGGGCGCCTACATCGACGTGGTGCACAACCGCAAGATGAGCATCCGTGTGCTGGACTCGGTTTCGTTCATCGGTCTGCTGGCAGGCGGCTACTTCCTGCTATGCGGCGTTACCGCAACCATCTTCCACTCCAGCACCAAAATGATGCTGAAGACCGAGGACCGGTCGCGCCAGTTGCTGGCGGACATGTTCGGGCAACAACCCCGCACGGTATGGGTGATTGTGGACGGCAACGAGCTGGAAATCCCCTTCGAGCTGTTGGAAGTGGGAGACATGCTGGTGGTCCATGCCGGCCAGATGATTCCCATCGACGGCGTGATCTGCAACGGCACGGCTGCGGTGGACCAGCGCATCCTCACCGGTGAATCGCAGCCGGCGGAAAAAGGGGTGGGGGACAAGGTTTTCGCGGCAACCGTGATGCTGGCGGGCCGGATCGAGGTCAAGGTCGAGAAAGCCGGCTCGGAAACGGCGGCGGCGCAGATCAAGGACATATTGGCGAACGCGAACGACTTCCGGACGTCCGTCCAAGTGAGGTGGAAGGAAGCTGCGGACCGCACCGTTATCCCGACGCTTGGACTTTCCACGCTGGCCCTGTTGACACTTGGTCCGGGAGGAGCACTGGCGGTCGTCAACTCCAACTATGTGGCCGTGATGAAGGTGGCGTCGCCTTTGGGGATGCTGAACTTCCTGCAGCGGGCCTCCAACGCCGGAATCCTGATCAAGGATGGACGGGCTCTGGAAGCAGCGGGCAAGATCGACACGGTGGTTTTCGACAAGACCGGCACCCTTACGGAGGATCAGCCGCATGTCGGGGCAATCCACGCGGTGGAGGGCGTCGACGAGAATGATTTGCTGGTGTGCGCCGCAGCAGCCGAATCGAGGCAGAAGCACCCAATCGCACTCGCGATCCTCGAAGCGGCGAAGGCTCGGGGACTGGAAGTACCGGAACTCGAAGATGCAAAATATGAAATTGGCTATGGAATTCAGGCCACAGTTTCAGGACGCATAGTCCGTGTAGGAAGTGCCCGTTATATGGGAATGGAAGGAATTTCCCTACCGGAAGATTTCGAATCCCGCCGGAAGGCGATGCATTCCGAGGGGGCGTCCGTGGTCTTCGTGGCATTCGGCGATACCCTGGCGGGAGCCTTGGAGCTGCGCCCCACCATTCGCCAGGAGGCCCGCCAAGTGGTCCAGGACCTCAAGGACCGGGGACTCAAGCTCTACATCATTTCCGGCGACCACGCCTCGCCCACCCAGGCCTTGGCGAAAGAACTTGGGATCGACAACTTCTTCGCGGAGGTGCTGCCGCAGGACAAGTCCCGGCTCGTGGAGGGGCTGCAAAAAGACGGCCGGAAGGTGTGTTTTATCGGCGACGGCATCAACGACGCCATTGCGTTGAAGACCGCAAACGTATCGGTATCATTGCGCGGGGCGTCATCGCTGGCCACAAACACGGCCCAAATCATCCTGATGGACGAAGGCTTGGGTAAGCTGCCCGAGCTGTTCGAAGTCGCAGCCGACTACGACGCCAATCTCCGGACGCTGATGTACACCACGCTGGGGCCCGGAATTGTGTCGCTGGCCGGGATTTTCCTTCTTGGCACAGGCACGGCCACCGCACTGGCGTTGTTCAACCTCAGCATGCTTGCCGGACTGGTCAACGGAATCTGGCCCGCACTCAAACAGCAACAGGAACTGGCGCATGCGCAGGAGGAACGGAGTGAATCCGGTGCGGCCGACCAGGCTCATCGGTGAAATTCCTAGCGAAACTTTGACCGTCAAATGACACAGCGCTCTCTGGTGCGGTATAAAAGTATGAGCCGATCAACCGGCGAATGGAGACAACTAGTGAAGAAAATCCTGTTAACTACCCTAGCCTTGGGAGCAGCCACGCTCTCCCAAGCCCAGACCACCCCGCCCGCCGCGGCACCTATCATCCACGTCCAACTCCTTGGCACGGGTGTTCCCAGCCTCAACGCCGCCGGCTACAACGCCAGCGGACGTGTGAATTCCGGCCTCCTGATTACCGCCGGCACCGAACGCATGCTTTTCGATTGCGGCCAAGGCATCATCACCCGCCTTTTCCAATCCAACAGCGCCGATGTTGCCAACGACCCGAACGTGGGCGTTGACAAGGTATTTATCACCCACCTCCACAGCGACCACCTCATCGACCTGCCTAGCTTGTATATTTACGGCTGGCTGTTCCGCGACACGCTTCCGTTGCGCGTTTGGGGTCCCGGCGCCGGTCCGAACCAACCCGTTGGCATGTACACCATCATGAACTTGGCGCGAGTGATGTATGACACCGACATTTATGCCCGCAGCACCCTGTTCAAGGACATCGTGTTCAGCACTGCCGGCGTTGCCCCCGTGGTTACCGAAGTGAAGGAAGGCGTCGTTTACTCCAAGAACGGTGTGACCGTGACCGCATTCCTCGTCGACCACCACCCGATCGAACCCGCCTTCGGCTACCGTGTCGACTATCAAGGCCACTCCGTGGTCTTCTCCGGCGACACCCAGTACACCGACAACCTGGTGAAGTATTCCGCCGGTGCCGACGTGATCATCCACGAAGCATGGGGCTGGAACTATGAAGCCGGTGGTCCGGAACTCTGGAACTTCCACACCAATCCCGAAGATCTGGCCCGTATCTTCCGCGCCGACCAGCCGAAGCTTGCTGTGATGACCCACATCGGCTTGGCTCCGATCCCGGCGTGGGGCAGCACCACCACCGACGATTTGGTCAAGCGCATCCGCACTGCCGGCTACAACGGTGGCTTGGTTGCGGGTCTCGACCTGATGCAGATCGACGTGATGGCTCAGGGCGTCAACGTCACCCAGCCGCCGGCCGCCAAGGCGATCAGCAGCGACGACGAGGCGACCAACAACATCCCGCTCGAAGTAGCACAGCGCCTCCGCGCGCTGGCCAAGCAGCAACAGCAGTAGCTCTGTACCGCGTGGAGGGAGGCAGCCAGTGTACCGGTTGCCTCCCTTTTCCATCCCTCCGCCAACCCCAACACACCTTCCCCCAAAGTGACTGAGATCGACTTTGAAGCTGAAGCCAGACTGGACGACTCGATCCAGTTCCCCAGTCCCGCGTCGGCGTCGCCAACCGCTCCCCAAAACATCTTTCTAACAGGCGCGACTGGATTCCTCGGAGGCTACCTCCTTGAAGAGATGCTCCGGCGCACCGCCGCCACAGTCCAGTGCCTTGTCCGCGCAACGGATGCTGCTGCAGGCGAGGCTCGGCTACTGAAGCACCTGCGCAACAACGGACTCTGGCGCGATGAATTCGAAGGCCGCATTGTGGCCATCCCGGGCGATCTTTCGGACCCCCGCTTCGGCTTGGGCGAGTCCGAATTTCACGATTTGGCAGGCTCGCTGGACCTGATTTACCATAGCGCCGGATGGATCAACATGGCGTTTCCCTACCCCCGCTTGAAACCCATCAATGTGGAGGGGACCCAGGAGGTTCTTCGGCTGGCTGGCTTGGAAACCACCAAGCCGGTCCATTTTGTTTCCAGCATCGCGGTGTTCTTCAGCGAGGCCCATGCCGATTCCCCCGTCCTATACGAAACAGACACGCCACGCTACGATCCGAGCCTCCGCGGAGGTTACGGCAAGAGTAAATGGGTGGCCGACCGGCTGGTGGGACACGCCGGCGAGCGCGGGCTGCCGGTCACCATCCACCGGCCGGTGCGGATCATGGGACACAGCCGGACCGGCAACATTAGTGAAATGCACGATGTGCTGCCGCTCGTCCTGAAGGGATGTTTGCTGCTGGGCAAGTGTCCGTCCTGGGATATCGAGGTAACTCTGGTTCCGGTGGACACGATCAGCCGCTCGATGGTGCATCTGGCGGGGTCGGCCGACAATTTTGGAAAGGCCTTCCACTACGCGAATCCGGCACCGATTCGCTGGGCGACACTGATGGAGGTCCTCCGCGGCATCGGCTACCAGCTGGAGGAAATGCCCTACGACCGGTGGTGGCAGGAACTGAAGAAGGCCACCCGCGCCACCGAGCCCGAGGAGAAGGCATTCTTTTCGTCGCTCCTGCTCTCCCTGACGGCACCGCACTTCCTGTTTTACAAACGACCGAAGTTCGACGACGGCAACTCCCGCGCCGGACTGGCAGGAACCGACATCGGCTGCCCGCCTTTCGATGCCGCATTGACCCGCACCTATTTCGAGTTCTGGCAGAACAACGGCTACATGCCCAAGCCCTAGACATATGCTGATTTCCCACAGCCATCGCTTCATCTACATCCACACAGGAAAGACCGGCGGCATGAGCATGCGGGAGGTCCTGATCCCGCTTTGTGAGGAGCCGGAGAAATTCAAGATCCGACGCCCTGCCAAGACCAAGGACGGGAAGCCCAATCCCCTGTACACGGTCTGGGAGACGCTCTTGCTCCACCCCACCGTGCGCGACGTCCGACGTGAACTACCGCCGGAACAATTCAAGACCTACCTCAAGTTCGCCTTCGTCCGCAATCCTTGGGACCTGCAGGTGTCCATGTACCACTTCATCCTCAGGGAGCCTGGGGCCACCAACCACGACATCGTCAAGGGCTTGGGGAGTTTCGAGGCGTTCCTCGACTGGGTTGCCGAGACCGCCGTGCCATTCCCGAAGGGCATCACCAAGCTGCAGAAGGACATGCTGGTGGATGAAGACGGCAATCTGCTGGTGGATTTCGTCGGCCACTATGAGCGGCTATCGGCGGACTTCGCCGAAGTCGGCCGTCGCCTCGGATTCGCTGCGGAACTTCCGCATTTGAACAAGAGCAAGCACAAGGACTACCGCGCTTATTATACGGAACGGACCCGAGCCTTGGTGGGCGAAGTTTTCCGCGCCGATATCGACATGTTCGGCTACCAGTTCGACCCTTCCAATTGAGTACAAGCGGGTCCTGCCAGCCAGCACCGGAATTGGATATAATCACAAGCGACGGGAGCTTCCAGAGCGTTTGGAATTGCCTTCCAGAGACCGGTCCACCTAGCTGAAATGACGCGCACATTCAACAACTTGGCGAAAGCCACACTTACGGCGGGGGTCGCTGCCTATCTTTCGTTCGGTTTGGCAAGTGCCCAGACCGGAGCGCCCAAGCCGGACGCCGCAGCCTTCGCAAAAATTGTTGCCCCGGTGCTAAAAAATAATTGTTCCGGGTGCCATAACGCCTCCATGAATTCGGGTGGCGTAAACCTCTTGGCATACAACGATGCTGCGACACTAAGCACCGACCGGGAGGCTTGGGACCGGATCGTACAGAAGATCGAATCGGGTGAAATGCCGCCGGCCGGAGCGCCGCGTCCACCGCAGACGCAAATGTCCGCCCTCGTTGCCCATCTCAAAAGTGAGTTCGCGCGTGCCGATGCCGCGGTCCGCCCGGACCCGGGCCGAGTGACCGCCCGCCGCCTGAACCGCAACGAATACCGCAATACGGTCCGGGATCTCCTGGCGGTTGATTTCCGCGCAGACAAGGACTTCCCCACCGACGATTCCGGGTACGGCTTCGACAACATCGCCGACATCCTAACCATCTCGCCCGTCCTGATGGAGAAGTACCTGAACGCGGCCGAGTCCATCGCCTCGCGCGCCATGGGTGCCGACCCGCTGCCCAAGAAACCCGTCGAAACCACGTACGAGCTGAAAACCAAGAACATCCGCCGCTTGGATTTCAGCACGGTCGAGGCATCCCACCGCGTCGATTTCGACGGTGAGTACATCGTCCGTTTCGGGTTCCCCGGCGAGCGAGCCGCCAATGCCACGGCCGTCAAGATGGGATTCTTCATGGACGGCGTTCTGGTTCAAACCATCGACGTGGAGACCAAGCCTTCCGGACTGGTCTACTTCAACCCGTTTTCCGATGGCGAAATCCGCACCTACCTGCCCGAAGGTGACCACGTTTTCCGGGCCCAGTTCCTGAATGACGAATTCATCAAGACCATTACCGACCCCAAGGACGCCTACTCGGACAAGAAGAACAAGTTCATCGGGTCGATGACGTTCGTAGGACCGTTCCCCTCCAAGGTCGAAAAGGCAAGCCGGAAGAAGATCCTGATCTGCGACGTGAAGTCGGGCGGCCAGGCCTGCGTCGAGAAAATCGTCTCGAATCTTGCACACCACGCCTACCGCCGTCCGGTATCGAAGACCGAAGTTGCAGGCTTGATGAAGTTCGTGGCCATGGCGAAGGCGCAGGGCCAGTCGACGGAACAGGGAATCCAGCTGGCCATCGAGGCCATGCTGGTTTCGCCGCAGTTCCTCTTCCGCATGGAGAAGGATGCCAATCCGCTGGATCCTGCAAAGGTTCACTCGGTTACGGACACCGAACTTGCCTCGCGGCTGAGCTATTTCCTGTGGAGCTCGATGCCGGACGACGAGTTGATGACTCTCGCCGAATCCGGCAAGTTGCATGAGCAGACAGTGCTGGACGCACAGGTCAAGCGCATGATGACGGACGGCAAGGCTGGGGCATTCGCCACCAACTTCGCGGGCCAATGGCTGGAAATCCGCAACTTGGACTCGATCAAGCCCGACGCCGAGAAATTCCCGCTCTGGACTCCCGAATTGAAGGATGCCATGCGGACCGAAACCAGCCTGTTCTTCCAGCATGCACTGAGCGAGAACCGGCCTGTGTCCGACTTCCTGAACGCCAAGTACACCTATGCCAACGAGTTGCTGGCCAAGTTCTACGGGATCGAAGGCGTGAAGGGACCGGACTTCCGCAAGATTGAATTGACCAGCGACCAGCGGGGCGGTGTGTTGACCCAAGCCAGCGTCCTGGCGGTTTCAAGCTACCCCAGCCGCACTTCCCCCACCATCCGGGGCAAGTACATTTTGAACAACATCCTCGGCACGCCACCGCCACCGCCACCGCCGGACGTCCCGGCACTCGATGATTCGAAAGTCGGCAGTGACGTCTCCCTGCGCAAGCAATTGGAAGCGCATCGGAACAATCCGGTCTGCGCGTCATGCCATTCGAAGATGGACGTCCTCGGATTCGGCCTTGAAAACTACGACGCCATCGGCAAATGGCGCACCATGGATGGCAAGTTCCCGATTGACGTCGGGGGCACAATGCCGACCGGAAAGAGCTTCAAATCCGCAGCCGAGATGCGGACGGTCTTGATGGACAACCTGCCACAGGTGTCGCGGTGCCTAGTCGAAAAGATCATGACCTACGCGCTCGGCCGCGGCATGCAGACGTTCGATAACAAGACCATCGACGAGATCAACAGGAAGGTGGCCTCCGACGGCTACCACTTCCAGACCATGATTTATGAAGTAGTCCGCAGCCTGCCGTTCCAGAGTCGGCGTGGCGAGCAGGCAGTCAGCCAGAAGAAAGTCACGACGAAGGAAACAGCAAGCAAATGATCACGGGAAAATCCATCTCCAGAAGAGCCATGTTGCGCGGAGCAGGTGCTGCAATCGCCCTGCCCTACCTCGATTCGATGGTGCCCGCCTTCGCGGCTACTCCGGCGCGCCCGGTCCGCATGGCGTTTTTCTACGTGCCCAACGGCATGATCATGGACAGCTGGAACCCTTCCTATGAAGGCAAGCTCCAGGAATTGCCGCGCACGTTGAAGGCGCTGGAACCGTATAAGGACGATATCCTCCAGCTCGGCAACCTGACCCACAATACGGGCCGTGCGTTGCTGGATGGTGCCGGAGACCACGGTCGCTGCAGCGGGTCGTACCTGACGGGCATCCAGGTGAAGAAGTCGTTGGTGGAGATCAAGAACGGTATCTCGTTCGACCAGATTGTCGCCAACGAAATCGGCAAGCAGACGCGCTTTCCGTCGATGGAATTGGGCATGGAGGACGCGCGCCAAGCAGGCGACTGCGATTCAGGCTACGCGTGCGCCTACACCAACAACCTTGCGTGGCGGAGTGAAACCCAGCCCCTGCCGCCCATGCTGGATCCGCGCGCAGTCTTCGAGCGGATGTTCGGTGCGGGTCTGCCGATGACGCCGGAGGAAAGGGCACGGCAGTCCAAATACCGCCGCAGCATCCTGGATTTCGTCACCGAGGACACCAAGAAACTGGAAGTTTCCCTGGGGCCCACGGACCGCCGCAAGCTGGATGAGTACCTGTCGTCGATCCGCGAGGTGGAGCGCCAGATCCAGCGCGCCGAGAAGGACAACGCGCAGATCGACCCCCATATGGAAAAGCCGTACGGCGTGCCGGCCGACTTCGCCGAGCATTTCCGCATGATGTCGAACATGATGGCGATAGCGTTCCAAGCCGATCAGACCCGCATCATCACCATGCTGATGACGCGCGAAGGTTCGTCGCGCCCCTACCGTGAGTTGGGAATTCCCGACGGTCACCACCCGCTCACCCACCACCGCAACCAAGCCGACCTGATCGAAAAGGTACGCCAGATCAACGAGTACCACGTGCGCCAGTTCGCCAGCTTCGTTGAAAAGATGAAGTCGACCCAGGATGGCGACGGCACGTTGCTCGACAACTGCATGCTGGTCTACGGCGCGGGCCTCTCCGATCCCAACGCCCACCTGCACGAGGACCTTCCGACGATTGTTGTCGGCAAGGGCGGAAACTACTTCAAGACCGGACGCCGCGTCGTGGTGCGCCGCGAAACTCCGATGTGCAACCTGTTCATCACCATGATGGACCGCATGGGTGTCCATGTGGAAGACTTCGGCGACTCGACGGGCAAGCTCGACGGATTGGACTTGGCGTAAGGCATATGCAGTTCGGACGAGGTGGAAAACCGGCGGCGGGGGCATTTTTCGACTCCGATTTCGCCACGATGGATCAGGTTCTTGCCGTTTCGCTGCTGCACGGGATGCAGGGGAAAAACGATTGCCGGGTTGCGATTGTGACGATGAGCCGCCCGAATCTGGCTGTGGCCGGATATTTGGATGCGCTCGAGCGTTTCTACCGTGGTCCGGCGGCGGTCTTCGCGCAGGTCCCGCCGATCGGCATGCCAACCAAGGGACAGGCGGGGCAGACTTCGCCAGCGTTCACGGCACCTTTCGAGGTGAAAGGGCCGGATGGAAAGGCACTTTACCACAACCAGGTGAAGCGGCCGCTGGAAACCGGCGATCCATTGACCCTATTCCGCAACTATCTTCAGGCCCAGAATGACCTGAACGCGTTTTTCGTGTTGGCGGGTCCGGCGACGAATCTGGCCGCTGCGATGGAATTCCGCGGTATGAAGGACCTGTTGACGGCAAAGCTGAAGTACTTGGTGATCAGCGGCGGGAATTCGTTTGGCTCCGACCCTGCGGCGGCGAAAGCCGTGTTGAAGGATTGGCCCACTCCGATTGTATTCGCGGGACCTGAACTCGGCGCAGCACTGCCATTCCCGGGGGCGTCGGTCGGCAAGGAATTCCAGGAGCAGGTGCCGAACCATTTGGCAGCAGAGGCATACAAAGCCTTCAAGCCGATGTCCTACGATACGCCGAGTTGGGCGATGGTGGCGGCGCTGCATGCGGGTCGCCCGAATGCCGGATACTTCAAGGTTTCCGATGCCGGTACCGTGACGCTGCAATCCGACGGCAAGACTACGTTCCAAGCCGGTGCGGACGGTCGGCATCGACACCTGATTCTCGATCCGGGGAAGAAGGACACGATCCTCCACGATTACATGGAACTGGCCAGCGCAAAACCGGCGATCCAGCAGCGCTTCCGGCCTCCGGTGGCTGCGGATAAAGCGGCTGAGAAACCGGCGGCGGACAAAGCTCAGGAGAAACCTTAAACTCAGAGGGCCGATTCCGAATCAGGATTATTCCGGGAGAGAAGCGTTTTCGGATCGGGTGTAGCGCGCCCGCAATGGGCTTTCCTCAAGGCAGGTGAAACATGACAAGAGCCGTGGATTGGACTGATTGCGATATTATCGAGCAGATTCCAGTCAAAGTCTCGGGCGGGCCTGTTGTGCGGGGGACTCGGATTCTTCCGGATGCCATCGTCAATAGCTTTGATATGGGCGAGAGTCTCCAAGACTTGCGTCAAGGATTCCCATCCCTGTCAGACACGGAAATCGTGAGTCTAATCAATTTTGCGCACACCAGGCGCGGACAACCGACATTGTGGATGAGAATCTGGACCACCGGCTTAGGGTGTGCCTCGACCCACATCGGGTCTTCACAGTCAGTTTCCTCGGTTGGAAGGGACTGAAGAACGGAGTAACAGTTTCAGCCCTGTCGATCGGCGTCTGAAGGTGCCGGGCGAAACAGTTCGAAGAATCAGCACTTTGGACTTGGACTTTTGCCTCAGAACCTGGCAACTTGGATGTTTGGGGTGCGCCAACTGTCAGCAGCGGGGTTCGATGTCCGGTTCCGGGCCGATAGCGGAATCGGGTTGCAAATTGGGTCAGACCCGTTGCTGGAAGCAAAATAGCCATCCATTCCGGGTCGTCTCACCACAAATGTTGACGAGCCTCCGCAAGTCATGCGTCAGCGGATCTCCGCGGCTTGCTGGGCGTGGTAAAGGGCCTCCCCGACCAGCGGCGGGGAATCGCCAAGCGCCAGTTCGGCCAAACGAATGTCCCGAGCAGCCAAGCGCAGCCACTCATGCGCTTCTTGAGACGGAAACAGAGTTGTCGGACGCATACTCAAGCTTTCCTTCCCGCAG
>CAITMP010000647.1 GCA_903893525.1 uncultured Acidobacteriia bacterium
CCTCCTATCATGGGTCCGGCAACTCAAATTTCCCAAAATTCTTGATGCTGGAATATTGATGGAGAATTACGGCCGAATCATTGCTGGAAGTTTTCATGGGTTGGTTACTTGGACTTGGGTGAAGCAGTGCGCAACTACCCCATTCCACAGCCACTAACCACCCAACATTCCATGACCGCCTTTCGCCATTCCCCACGTCTCCGCGCTGGATTCTCCATCATCTTTTTTCTCGTTGGGTTGATTTTCGCCCTTTGGGAAACCGGCTTGTTCTGGACGCGCATGGTCACGGCAATCCGGGGCTTCCGGGGACGGCGTTTCTAAATATTCCGTATGTACAATCAACTCATACCCACATCTCCCATGAACCGTTCCCACCTTGCTGCCATTGCTGGAAAATCCCTCAAGATTCTTGCCGTGGCCTTCGGCATTGGCCTGATTGTTTACATTCTGTTGGTCGCATGGCTCCATCATAACCTTGCGGGCCAAGCCGTGAGTATTTCCCAGGCTGCTGGGGCACCTGTCGAGGCCGAACACGTCCTCCATGGGCTCCTTTCCTGGCTCTTGGCAATTACCTTGGTCCCCTCGTTCTTCCGCCTCGTTGCGGAATGTCTCAACCCATTCCGGTCCGGTGCCACCATCATCTTGAAAATTGTTTTGATCATAGCCCTTGTCACCGGCTACCGCCTGCTCCCCCATGGGCTGCAAGTTCTGCGCGGAGTCGATGCACAGGGCTTGCCAGTCCAGATGCAACAATCCGATCCGGCCGCCGCCCTCTGGTGGCTCCCGGATGGCAAACCTGTGTTGTTTTACTCACGGGAAGATGATGGTTCCATCCGTTTTTGGAATCGCAATGGGACCACGCCTGATTCAGGAACCACCAGCATCGCAGTGACTCGCAAAATTCGCCAGAACTGGGAACAGCAACGGTCTAGCGAGGCGGCGGAGAAAGAGCGGCGGCTGCGTGAAGATGCGGACGCCAAAGCCGAGCAGGAAAAGGAAATGGCAGCGAGGATCCAATCGGCTACCGACGAACTCAAGCAACGGGCCGCGAGTGAAGCCCTCAAGGAGCGCGAAGCACGCGAGGCAAAGCATGCGCAGGAGTTGGCCTCGCTTGAGGAGCAGCGGGAAGCCGGGGTTGCAAAGGCCGAACGCTTCGCCGGGAAACGGGAACAATTGCAGAGGGAGCTGGACGCAGCCCGTGAAGTGCAGCGCCAGGAAGCCGCGAAGGCAGCCCGAAAGGAGGTTGTGCCTGTTATCCCACCAACTAAGACATCCATCCCGAAGAAGGTCAATCCCCCCAGCCAGAGCAAGACCGGATACGCGTGGGAAACGAAGCGCATTTTGCCCGGCATGTATCTAAACATTACAGGATACCCCTATTCTCCGATCGAGATACGTTTGCCCTATGAATGTGAGATTCAAATACAAGGACAAAGCCCCAGGGTCTATCCGCCGGGGACCGCCGTGTTGACTCTGCCCGCACCCGGAAATTTCCGGATACGCTCCCGCGTTGGCAGGGAATTCAACATTCTAGTCCTCCATCCGCTGTGAACGATATGCGCACCCAACCAAGCCAAGAAGTGCCCGTGACGGACGAAGACAACTCCTATTATCATTATGACTGAACAAGAAATCATCAAGTGGCCGGACGGGCGATCCCACGAACTGCCCGAAGGTCAGCAGGAAGCCCAGCCATATCCTCCGCGCTGGAGGGATGCCGACTTCCGTTTCCGCCTGACTGGCGTGATGGATCTGAGGTCAGGAGCCGGTGATGCCACAAACGCCCCGGCTCCCGCATCGAAAACCAAACAATCCCCAACTCCCCAAAATGAATTCTGTCAATAAAACAAACCGTCTGGAGTCGCGCCTGCTTTCGATGCTTCGGCCCGGGGAGATGTTGCGGTTCGTCTTCGTCCCCACGGGTGATAGACGGGTGGCCGTATCACTGGAGGGATGGGGAGCCGACCCTTCAGGCCTGACG
>CAITMP010000648.1 GCA_903893525.1 uncultured Acidobacteriia bacterium
CGCACCCCCGCCGGATTCGCCGCGATGGCGAGGCGGGCCGTGGATGCCGGGTTCGATGCCGTCAAGCTGGCACCGTGGGACGACATGCCGAAGGATCTTTCCGACGCAGACAAGGTGGAACAGGTCGCCAAACTGGGCATCGACCGCGCCAACGCGGTCCGCGAGGTTCTCGGACCGAATCGAGATCTGCTCCTCGACGCGCACAGCAAATTCGACCTTGAGCGCGGGCTGAAACTCATCGGACGCGTCCAACACTTGAATCTGTTTTGGTTGGAGGAAGTGACGCCGGTACCCGGACTGCCAGCCATCCACAAGGCGCGCAAAATGCCCACCGCCGGTGGCGAGTTGATCTACGGGGCACGGGGTTTCTACCCCTATATCCAAGCCGAATCCGTGGATATCACCATGCCCGACGTGAAATATTGCGGGGGCATGCTGGAGTTGAAGAAAGTGGGCAGCCTGTCCGACGCTGCGGGCCTGAAAGTTTCCCCCCATGGCCCCGCCGGCCCGGTCGGAAACGCTGCGGCTGCCCATGTCTGTGCCACGATGCCGAATTTTCTGATTCTGGAATTTTCCTATGGTGAGGTTCCATGGCGGGCCGAGGTGATCGACCCGCCCGAGAACCCGGCTAAGGGACGCCTGGAGCTGACGCCGAAGCCAGGCTTGGGGATCCGTCTGAACGACAAAACCCTGGCGCGTTACAAGGCCTAGTGTTTCGGAGCCGCTACGCCGCCGACTTGCCCTTCAACGCTGCCAGCAAACGGTCGATTTCGTCCGACTTCTCCAGCGCAGCGAATCGCTCCTCGATGCCATCGCCCGCCGCCATCTCGCTTTTCGCTTGGCCGACTGCCTCCGCCCGGTCCACCTTCCGGTTCATCCGGTCCCAGACCGACGACGCGGCATTTCCGTTCAGCCCGCTCCGGGCCTCGGCGGCATCGCCCAGCGTCTTGGCGCGCCGGTGCTTTGCCATCAGCACCTCCCTGGTCGCACGTGCTTCCGTCAACTTGGCATCCAGACTCCGCAGCGCCGACTTCAGATTCTCCACCTGCGTCCGCTGGTCGCCCACCTGCTGGTCGAAGCTCTCCGCCAACTTCCGGGCCTCCAAGGACCGCTCGATTGCGATCCTTGCCAAATCATCCTGCTGCTTGGCCACCGCTAGTTCCGCTTTGCGAATCCACTCGGCTTCCTTGCCGCGGTTCTCCGTCGACCGGCGCTCCAGCAGGTGTTGATCGGCCAAGCCGATCGCCACCTGCGTCTTCACCTGCATCAACTGGTTCTCCATGTCGAGGATCACCTGCTTCAGCATCTTCTCCGGGTCTTCGGCCCGGTCCACCAAGTCGTTCAAATTGGCGCGCAGCAGCGTGCCGACCCGTTCCAGTAGTGCCATATCCTAGCCTTTTCCCTTTCCGCCGCCGTCGCCGATCCCTTGGATCTTGCCCAGCAGCTCCGCCATCTTCATCCCCGAAAGCGATTCCACTAACGCCGGAACCTGCGCCGCAATGGCCGCCAGATCGCCCGTGACCTTGTTCATGCCCGTCGTGTCGCCGCCGGTGGAGACCACGGTGATCTTGTCCACGTGCTCCAAGGGAGCGGCCAGAGCCCTGACAATCTCGGGTAAGCTCGAAATCAGCTTGTCGATGACCGCCGCTTGGTTGTATTCCTGGTATGCCACGGCTTTCACGTTCATCGCCTTGGCCTCGGCTTCGCCCTTCAGGAAGATGACGTCCGCCTCGGCTTCGCCCTGCGCACGAATCGCCGATGCCCGGCCCTCTGCCTCCGTGGTCAACTTCGACTTCTCCGCCGACGCCAGGGTCTCGATCCGCCGACGGTCGATTTCAGCCCCCTTCAGGACTGTTGCGATGAGCTCGCGTTCCCTGCGCTGGATTTCCGCGTCCTGCACCAGGATTTCACGCTCCTTGGAGACCTGTTGGATCTTGATCTGCTCTACCATCACCTGTTGTTGCATGATGTTGCTCTGGATCTCGTAGGCCTTGTCGGCTTGGGCCTGTTGGCGTTTCACCACTTCCAGGTAGTCGGCCTTCTTCACGTCGAGATCACGTTGCGCCTCTGCCTGCTTGGCCAGCGAAAGCGTTTCGGCCAGCACCCGCTCCTGATCCGCGTTGGTTTTCGCGATGGCGGCTTCCCGCATCGCTTGCGCGCGGCGGATGGCGGTGTCCCGCTCGGCCTCGGCGGTGGCGATTTCGGCATCGCGCTTGATCCGCGAAATATCGGGACGGCCCATGTTCGCGATGTATTCATTTTTGTCGCGCACTTCCTTGATGGTGAAGGAAATCACCTCCAGCCCCATCTTGTTCATGTCGCCGGCGCAGGTGGACCGCATCCGGTCGCCCACCATTTCCGGTTCCTTAACGATCTGCTCGACCGTCAGTTGGCCGATGATGCCGCGCAAGTGGCCCTCCATGACCAGCCGAATCAGAGCCTCGCGGTCCTGTTCGGATTTCGTGAGGAACTGCTCTGCTGCGGTCTCGATCGACTCGGGATCGGACTTTACCTTGATCTGCGCCACGGCTTCCACCGTGACCGCAACGCCTTGGTTGGTATAGAGGTCCTGTGTCGGAGCCACGTCGAACGACATCAGCTCCAACGACAATTCGCGGCAGCTTTCGATCATCGGCATAATGAGCGTGCCCCGGCCCTTGACGATCCGGGGCCCCCGGAAACCGTACACGATGAGTGCTTGGTGCGGGCCCGCCTTGCGGTACAGCCGAGCAAACACCCCCATCAACAACAGAAGCGCCAAGGCCATCAGCCCCGCTACAACAATGATTTGGAATGGATTCATACCCTTGTACTTTCTTGCCTGACTAGGCCGTTAGGTCATCCCACTCCCGCACGTAGGCGATTCCGTCCTCGTAGCGGGTCACAACCACTTCCTTGCCTGTTGGAATCGGGTATCCGGCGTCGCTGCGGATGGGAATTCCGCGTCGCCGCCCTTGTTGCCGGAAAATCATTTCGCCGGTGCCACCGGTCAAGACCGGGCTCGACACAGTGCCAAGCGCACCCGGGATGCGATAGTCGGAGGGATCGAGTGGGCGCTCGCTCCCGGACAGCACCTTTGCCACAAAAAGAAAAATCAAAGCCGCTCCTGCCAATCCCACGACGCCCGCAATCACCACAACGACGGCGAGCCCGAAGCCCCCCCAGCCGTTCAGGATGTAGCCAGCTCCCCCAAACCACGTCAGGAATGCGGCCACCGTCCCGAAGTTGAACGCCTGTCCGCCTTTTCCGGCCCCGCCGTGCCCATGACCATGCACATGGATGTGGGGATGGAAGTGCAAGTGGCTGCTACCGCTGAGGAATGCCACCAAGCATAGGACAAATCCGAATGCGAAACACGCTAGAAAGAATACTTCCGGGGTCACACGGGCTCCTGTAATGAGTTCGAAGGCTGCAGGACTTCGAAGAGCCGTCCTGCCAAGCCGGGGTTTTCCAATATCCGCTGCAAAAGAACCAGGCAGCGGCGTGAATCGGGGTGTTTTGCCAACGCGAGCAACGCGGTGCTGACATCGGGATCATTGCGGAACCGCTCAGCACCGCCCACCAGCCACAAATCCAACTTGTCCTCCAGAGCGCCGATGTCCGAAATCAGTTCCGTCGAATAGCCTTCGGGGTCGTCCACCAAATACCCCGGATGGACCTTGAAGAACTTCGCGAGCAGCATCCGGCTGGTGCCGGACAGGTGCGGCCGGGCTCCGCTCTCAATCTGGGACAAATACGACTGCGATAGAGCCTTTTTCAATTCCGCACGGATGGCGTTTGCAACTTCCTGCTGGGTCATGGCGCGGTCCATGCCACGCACCGTCCCCTCCACCTCCCGCAGGTACCGTATCTTCTCTCCCAGCTTCATGTCTTCTCTCCCAGCTTCATGTCTTCTCACCCAGCTTCATGCACTCTCCGGTTGGACAATATAGGGATGCTGTCCCGCATTGCCCTCTTGACCACGAAATGGATTTTGCTGCCCCTGCTGCTGTCCGCCGCCGTTGCGTACGGTCTCGACTGGGCATCACTGGAATACGGCATCCCCACCCCGCGCCCCAAGTTCGCCGAATACAAGGTGGACCAGCTCTACACCGTCCCCAACCGTTGGAAGGAGATCGAGTGGAGCCGAGGCGATTCGGTTATGGAGCGGTGCGTCAACTCGCTCTTCCCCCATTACGGAAACAATCCGTGCTGGTACGTGTCGAAGCATCCCATACGGGTGAACGCCCTCTAGATCAGTTGGTAGGAAATATTGCAATCTGCGATTAGTGTATTGCAAATTGCAATTGGCGTCAAGGGCTAGACTGGAAAATATGCGGACCGGCCGGCCATGTGCGCTCTGGGTTTGTTTTGTTGCGGGACGGCTCTTCGCTCAGGACGCCTTCGAAGTCGTGTCACTGCGGGCCAGCAGGGCGAATATCGGCCATGACGGAGCCGTTGCGAGTGATCCCGGTCGGCTGACCATCCGCAACACCACCTTGAAGCGGCTGATCCACGAGGCCTACCAGATCCCCTACACCCAGATTTCCGGTGGCCCCAAATGGCTGGACACACAGGAATTCGATCTCGACGCGAAGTCGCTTGGGCCTTCGATGGTGCCTGAGATGCGCAACATGCTGCGAAAAGTCCTGGCCGAGCGCTTCCAGTTGCTCCTTCACGAGCAGGTGCAGGAACGAAAAGTCTATGCGCTGTCGGTCGCCAAGGGCGGGTCGAAATTGAAAACCCAGTCGCAGTCCGATTCCGATCGGGGATGGCGGTTCCGGGGGGACATGGCACAGTTCGCCGGGGTCCTCTCCAGCCAGCTCGCGATCCCGGTTCTGGAAGACCCCACCAGAATTTCCCGCGTTACTGGTCCGCCGGTACCGGTCATCGATCAAACCGGTATCGCCGGGGAGTTCGACATCCAGCTCGAAATACACCCCGACGGCACGCAGGATTCATTCACATTGTGGCAGCGGGCATTGCAGGATCAGCTTGGATTGAAACTGGAGTCGACGAAGGCCCCGGTACGATCGCTCATTGTGGAACAGGCTGCGTTGCCGACCGCCAATTAGCCTTGTACCATCAAGAAATGCATATTGGCCTGATCGGCGGGATTGGTCCGGCGGCGACCGACTTCTACTACTGTCGGCTGATCTCCTCGTTTGCGCGCCGCCAGTCCCCGCTGGAGCTGACGATCGCACATGCCGATACACCCACACTGCTCGCCAATCTGACGGCAAATGACGCAGCGGGCCAAGTCGCTATCTACAGTCGGCTCACAAAGCGCCTGGTCGCGGCGGGCGCGGAATGCGTGGTGGTCACCTCCATTGCCGGTCACTTCTGTATCGCCGAGTTCGAACGCGTGTCCCCGCTGCCGGTGGTAAACCTGATCGCCGAAGTCAACCGGGAGATCCAAACGTGGGGTCTCAAGCGCCTTGGAATCCTGGGAACCCGCACCGTCATGGAGACCCGGTTTTACGGCGGTGTCCAGGGAGCGGAGATCGTTCCGCCATCCGGTGGCGATTTGGAACTCGTCCACCACGCCTATGTTTCGATGGCAGCCGCCGGCACCGTGACGGTCGAGCAAAATGCGGTCTTCCACTCGGCGGCACAGGCACTGATCCGGGAACAAGGCGTCGAGGCCGTGATGCTGGGGGGGACGGACCTAGCCCTCGCCTTCCCGCAGCCGATACCTGGGATCCCGCTCGTCGACTGCGCCGCGATCCACGTCGATGCAATCGTGAAGCTGGCTCTCGGCTGAACTAGATCGTGATTTTCAAGGCGAATTGGATCGACCGAGCCGGAAGCTGAGCCGTAATGCCGGTGAGCGGTTGGCCGAAGCCTGGACCCGCCGTGGCACCGTTTCCATAGGTCCCGCTGAAACCCACAAAATTCCGGTGGTTGAGCAGGTTGAACACCTCGATGCGGGGTTCCACGCGAAGATGTTCCCGGATCTTGAAGGGACGTTCCACCAACGGGGACACCTCGTAGATCGGCGTACCCCGGCCCGCGTTGCGGCCAACCACCGCATTTCCGATGAATGGGCGGTCCGCCGTAGCCCCGGTGTCGCCGCTGTTGTTCACGCCCGTCAGGAAGTTGTATGGCAACCCTGTCGCCACCGTCACGATTCCGCCGTAGTGCAGGCCCCATTTGCCCACGTAGACGCCGCTGACCACCATCCGGTGCCGTTGGTCGAAGATGGCGTTGCCGTTCTCCGTCCGTCCTGCGGCACGCGCGTCGTTGGGATTCTGTCCGGGGATGTCGGGATCCACGTTGTCGATCGCGTGGGACCACGTGTAGCTCACGTTCGCCACCACCTTGGTCCCGATCTTGCCGTTCAGGTTGACCTGCAGCGAGTTGTAGCGCAGATAGCCGTTGTTCACATCACTTTGGATCACGGCGTAGGGCGGTTGGGGATTGGTTGCGGCTGCAGGGTTGCATGCCGTACCCCTCTGCGCGTACCACCAGATCCAATAGGGACGCGTGCAGTTCGCGGCTTGGGCCGTCCGAATCTGGCCCGGTGCCGTCCGGATGAAGGAGGCGGGGGCGTCCACGTCCAGCGGACGGTTGATTTTCAGCGTGTGGGATCCCACGTAATCAGCCCGCACCAGCCATCCCGGGGCCAGTTTGCGCTCCACGCCCAGGGTCCATTGTTCCGAGTAGGGATTCAGCAAGCGGTCCGGGTAGCCCTGCAGCGTCGACGTGGGGAAAAACTTGTCCAAATAGGCCCCATTGCCCGGACGAATGTACAAGCTGCGCAGCGGCACCACACCGCCCGCCGGGAACGAGGGCAGCGGCACCCCGGAAACACTCGTCGGGAATCCGACCTGTCCCGGTGACGCGGTGTAGCTGAAAACCCCCTCGGGACCGGTCAACGTGTAGTTGGCCTGGGCGTTGTCGGGAATCTGCGAGTAGTAAATTCCAAAACCGCCCCGCACCACTGTCCGCCCGTCGCCCCGCACATTGTAGGAGAATCCAACCCGCGGCGCGAAGCCCTTCTTAAAATCCGTGAACGTCTGGCGCTCGTAGCGCAGGCCGATGTTCAACGTCAGATCCCGCCGGGGGCGGAAGTCGTCTTGGAGAAACGCAGACCACAGCACATCATTCACTGTGTAGCTGGCATTGCCGAAGCTCTGCGTGTACGTCCGGACATTGGCGAGGCTGCCCAAATATGCCGAACTTTCACAGACCGAAAGCGCCGCCGTGCAGGTGTTGTACACGAATTGGCCCAGGTAGATTGGACCGCCGAACTCCTTGCTGTTTCCGCCGGTATGCGCCACAATGGCCCGCGCGCCGAAATTCAACGTGTGGCGTCCTTCAACGGCAGTGAAGGTGTCCTTGACTTCGTACTGCCGGTTCATGAGCAGGGCGGACTGCGATGTGCCGCTGGTGAACGTGCCCCCGGTCGAAATCGGCACCTGGTACTGCGTTCCGTAGACGACCGGGTCGAACTGCGTGATCGGTGCGGCCAACTGGAACTGCGCCCGCAAGTTGTTCACCATGTTGGGGCTCAGGACGAACGTCTCGCCGATCTCCTCGGAATAGGTGCGGCGCCGGAAGACCCGGGCGACCGACGGCAGGCTGTTTCCCCCGACGATCCCGTTGGGATTGGTGTCGTGGAATCCGTCGGCCCCGCTCCTCAGGAAGATCGTGTTGGCGGCATTCAACTGCCGGTCGATCCGCAGGAAACCCAAGAGGCCCCGGTAGTGTCCCACGAAACTGCCGGGGGCGATGGGTGATGTGATCGGAGACGCCTTGTTCTCTCGGATGAATTCGCCCGCCACGAAGAAATGGGTGCGGTCCCCGCCCAGCGGACCTCCAATCGAAAGGTCGGTCTGGCCCAAGGTATTGCTGGTGATCGAATTGCCGTTCGCCGCTGTGGCGGAGGTAAAACCGGAGAGCGCGGCCTCGGTCGCAGCCGGTCGCCAGACCTCCAGGATTTGTCCGCGCAAACGCCGCCCGCCGGTTCGCGTCACGATGTTGACGGCGCTGCCGGTGCCACCCCCGTACTCGGCGGAGAATGTGTTCACCAGCACGGTCATTTCCTGTACGGCGGGCAGGGGAATATTGGTGAAGATGGTTTGGCGGCCCCAGCTGTCGGTGCCGGTACTTCCATCCACCTCGAACCAAGTCTGGCGACGGCCGGCACCCCCGGTCGTGAACAGGTTCTGGTTGGTGAAAACGTCGCCTTGGCTGATCGCGGGCCTACTGGCCGAATTCAACAGCGGGAGGTACGTGATGCGCCGGTCCAGCATCGGCGTTTCCTCCAACTGGCGGCCATAAATGCGGTCGCCCAGCTGCGGCGCATCGGTGCGGATCTCCCCCGCGACGCCGGTGACGGTTACCTCGGTCTTGCCCGGTGCCACGTCCAGCCGGAGAGTCAACTCCGCAGTCGTGCCGCTTTGCAGCGCGATGCTCGCCAGTTTTCCGGGGGAGAAACCGTCCTTGACCGCCGTGATCGAATAGGCACCGTCCACGGGCAGGGCGCTAATGGAGAAATCACCGGAGGAATCCGTGGTCGCGACGCGCTTGAGCGCGGAGATACTACTGGTGACGGTGACCGTGGCAGCGGAGACCGGACCTTTCCCCGCATCCACGACATGCCCGTGGATCGCCGCAGTATCCGGTGTTTGGCCGAATGCCGTGGATAAAACAACGCCAACTGCCAGCCATCGTCGAAAAAACGCCACGGGAAACCCCTTTGAACTTGAAGTTAGAAAGCGCTGCCCAGGATGTGCAACTCCGGGATCACAGCGCGGGGCGGCATCTTTGCGCACCCCAGGATTGCTTCCGCCACATGCTCCGGCAGCATGGCCATCGCACGTTGTTCCGGTGTCGGCTGCACGGGCCGCCGGTCCAACAATTCTGAATCCACCATGCCGGGACAGACGACCGTGGTCCGGATCCCGTTTTCCTTCTCCTCCAGCCGGATCGCATGCGAAAGGCCGTTCAGGCCGCGCTTCGACGCCTGGTATGCTGCACCGGACCCGTCCGGCCCGAGCGCCGAGGTCGACGACACGAAAATCATGTGTCCGAACTTGGCATCGCGCATCTCCGGCAACACAGCCTGGGCGCAATAGTAGGCACCGTTGAGATTGGTCGAAATCATATCGTCCCAGATCGCGGGCTTCAATCGGGGAAGCGCCCGTTCCGTGGTGTTGGTTCCGGTGACGAACACCAGAATCTGGACCCTCCCGTAGGCTTCATGCGCGGCGGCGACCATCGCCTCCACCTGGTCCAACTTGGTGACGTCGCAGACGCAGGTTTCGAGCGGCGTGCCCGCGGCAGCAGCTTCCTCCTTGAGTCCGGCCAAACGGTCGGCGCGCCTCGCGGACGCAAAAACCTTGGCACCTTCGGCTGCAAACATCAGGGCAGTGGAGCGGCCAATCCCGCTGGACGCGCCTACTACGAGGACAACTTGGTCTTTCAATGAGGCTGGCATGATTTGCTTACTCTTGTCAGTTTTGCACAAGGCACGCGACCTCTGCCGCTAAACGACGGGGATCCAGATCTCGACCCCGCCCAAGCCGCTGCGACCGTCAAAACTCTCACCGTACCGCTCGAATGCCGGTTGCTGCGCCGCCCGGAGGCCAGCCTCGGTCAAGCCATGGTTCCAAACGGCGGACCATGTCGCGTGGATCGTGGAGATGTGGCCCGGATGCTGGAAAACCGCATATTTCGCGCTGCGGATTTCGAGTCGGGAGAAGTGCGCGGGGTCGGAAGGAAATGCATCCACTTCCACTCCGCAAATGTACTCGTAACCGCCGTAGTCGTCCAAATTGCAGATCACTCCGTACGCGACGCGCCCCTTCTGTCCCGGTATGGCGCAGAAGTGCGGCAGGAATCTGTCCCACTGGGCCGGGATTCCGGCGTTGGATTCGCACTGGTACCGCTGCCCCAGCCCGAAGATCAATCGCGCACTTCCCTGCACAATGCGGGGAGGGGCGAGCTTTACTGTTGTCCCTTGTTCAATTCTTGCCGGCTCCTGGATTTTCAACCCGTCCGTCGATCCCTGCTGGCGCACCTGCTCC
>CAITMP010000649.1 GCA_903893525.1 uncultured Acidobacteriia bacterium
AAGGATGTCTGGGTGGAAGCGACGAACGCCGAGCAGCTCGCGTAGGCCTTGCAGCTGGCCGAGCCCGCGCCGCCCAGCGCGTTCTCGAAGAACGGCTGCACCGGCACGGCCGCCGGGGATGTACCGCCTTGGAGCGCGAAATAGGTGGAGGCAAACGCCTGGGAGAACTGCTGGCCGCCCAGGGTCGTCATGTATGGAACCGCGTCGAGATTCGTCGCCAATGTCTCATTCTTGATGATGCGGCCGATGTAGCCCACTTCCAAAATGGACTTGGAGGTAATCTGCCGTTGGATGCTGAACGAGAAGTTGTCCGTACGGTGCGGCTTGTAGTTCGGGTCGAGCGCCGACGTGTCGCTGGCGGTCGCGTTTCCGCCCACGCCGGGGAAGAACGGTTGGGCCAACGTGGCCGAAGCGCTGGGAAGGTACGGGGAGTTGCCGTCCACGCCAATGCGGAAGGCCGTGCTGGGGTCAACGCCCGAGGGCCCGGCGCACGTGTTGGCCTTGGTCGGATTCTGGCAGACGACAGCCTGGATCAGGCCGACGCCCAGCAGCGGGGTGAGCACCTGGGTGACGCCGTTGGTACGCCCCCAAATGCGGCTGTAGCCGCCGCGGATCACGGTGGAACCGTTGCCCAGGACCTTGCCCAGGATTCCATTGGTGAAATGCGGATTCCACGCTGCATTGCCGCGGGGGCTGAATTCGCCGTAGAACGGGTTGTACGGATACTTCCGTCCACCGGCCACGTTGCCTACGGTCGCGAATCCCAGCGTCGGATTGTAGACCTGGCCCAGCAGTGCGGCCTTCTGCCGCTGCGCGATGAAACCCTGCACATCGACGGGGTTGGCGGCCGAATCCACAACCATCACCTGTTTGCCCGTCTGTTCGGTGGGGGGCAGTTCCAGCGCATAGCCCATGCTGAAGCTGACCGTCAGGTTCGGCTTTGCCTTCCAAGTGTCGCTGAAATAGCCGCTGTAATACGGAATGGTGCTCTTGTCGAAAGCGGCCGAACCAGCCGGGTTCAACGCAAGGTTGTTGCCCGAACGGGTGTAGGCCAGCTGGGACTGTGTGACCAAGCCGAGGACTTCCGAGTACAGGTTTTGGTACAAGGCAGCCTGTCCAGCCGGAACCGTCGAAGGAATGTACGGCGAGTTGGCCCAGTTGATATAGGTGCTGCCCACCCAGTTGACGAGCTGGTTGTTGGTGCCGACACCGTTGTCGGTGCGGGTGTGGAAGTCGAAGTTGCGTTGGTACGCGCCACCGAACTGCACCAAGTGCTGACCCGTAATCCAAGTCAGGTCGTCCTTGAAGTAGGCGTCGTGGGCGTCCCAGAAGCGCTGGCGGATGCTCTGCGTGTTCACGTTGAAGGGAATCAGCGCGTTGGTGCTTTCCGGAGCGGTGCTGTTGCCCGGTGCGATTTCCAAGGCGCCCGTGTAGCCGGGCAGCTGGCCGGGGGCGTTCTGGTTGCCCCACTGCCAGAATTCACGCTGGTAGCTGAAACGGAAGTCGTTGATGAAGTTGGGGCGGATGTTGCCGGTCAAGCCGACAACATAGTAGGACGGAAGCTGCGGCCGGGGAGCAACCGCCACCGGTTGGCCCAGGGTGTTGCCCTTGAAGAATCCGCCGATGTCCACTTGGTTTGTCGTCAAATTGATGATGCGTGCGTAACGGTAGCTGGACATCAGCTTCCAGTTGTCGCCGAAATCGTGGTCGACACGTCCGACGTAGGCGTTCGACGTGAGCGGGGCGCGGACACTCGACAGGTAGCCCGCCGTGTTGATGCCGTCACCGGGATTGGAGCCGGTGTAGTCGTTCGCCGTCGGCATGTACTGGTTCCAGATCTTGGCAACGTCGGGATTGATGCCGATGCCGCGCGGATCGCAGGGGCCGCCAGCGCACTGCGCAGGTTGGTAGGTGGTGCCGTTGTAGCTCACCGCATACGGATTCAAGTTGTATGCCACGTAGGTGCCAGCCGCATTCGGAACCTGGATCACGCCCAACTTCATGAGGGGCGTTGGCACCAGCCGTTCGTAACTGCCAACGTTCGGGAACCGCTCCGCCTCGTAGTTGAAGAAGAAGAAGGTCTTGCCTCCCAGGATCTTGGGGGTCATCGGGCCGCCCAGCGACGTGCCGAAGCGCGACCGGTGGTTCTTCACGATCGGCGTGTAGGGCGTTCCAAACAGCGAGCTGGGAGTATGGTTGTTCGCCCAGGTGTTGGCCGCGCCGATGTTGGTCGCGTAGTAGAAGCCGTATCCGGAACCATGCCATTGGTTGGTTCCGCGCTTGGTGGCGATCTGCACCTGGCCGCCGATCGAGTTGTTGAAGTCGGCAGTCTGGTTGAAGGTGCTGACCTTGAACTCCTCCACGCTCTCGACCGGGGTGGGAACGTTGGCCGACGGAGTGCCGCCGGTCTGGGTGCCGCCCAAGCCGGTGAAATTCGTCTGGTACGCGGTCACGTTGCCCGCCATGTCGTCGGTGGCGTTGCCGCCGTCAATCTGGTAGGTGTTTTGGTCGTTGTACGCGCCAGCCGTGAAGCCGCCCAGCGTGGTGCCGGGCTGGAGGACCGCAAGTGTGGAAACGTCACGGCCCATGTTTGGAAGGTCCTGCAGCGTGGCCCCGCTCAAGGTGGTGCCAACGGCCGCGTTGGTGGTCACTAGTTCCACCCCCGCCGATGCTGTAACTTCCACCGTGGTGGATGTTGCGCCGACCTGCATGACAGCGTTGACGGTAACCGAACTACCGATTTCCAAGGGCAATGCGGCCACCCGGAAAGTTGTAAAGCCTTCCTTGGTGACGGAAAGCGTGTAGGAACCCGATTTCACGCCGACAAAAATGTAACGACCCGAGCCGTTCGTCTTCACCAACTGTGTCTGATTGGTGCTTGGATCCAGCAACCGGACTTCGGCGGCCGGAATCGCGGCGGCCTGCGGGTCTGTAACCAAGCCCGAAATGCTGGCGGACGAGGTTGCCTGCGCCCAAGCGGAAATCGTCACTGCCAGAAACGTGGCGGCGACGGAAAGCGTTCTGCCTAACCTCTTCTGTAGTCTCATCGACTCTCCCTTAACTGAAATTTCGGTGCCGCGCGGCGACGACTGGGTGGATTTGGACCATTCGCGGGTCCAAATGCTGGCGGCAGATATGATTCCAAGATGGTAGCGCCGGGGTTTGTCGAAGTCAAGCGGTATGGGGCGGACCAACCGATCCGAGTAGAAGCCGGAAGACCGTCCGAAATCGATTAAGATGGACGTGGGTGGACGTCATGCGCAAACTTCTTGGACCAATACTTGTACTCGCCTCGGCCGGGGCCGGACCGGCTTCGGCGGCGGTCGACTTCGACCGAGAGATCCGTCCAATCCTTTCTGAAAACTGCTTCACCTGCCACGGCCCGGATTCGAACAAACGCATGGCCAATCTCCGGCTGGACTTGGGCGATCCATCCTCGTTGCCAGCCAACGTCGTTGTGCCCGGAAAATCCGCCGAAAGCCATCTGATCCAGCGGGTTGCGGCTACCGACGCCCGCCGGATGCCGCCCGCATCGACCGGCAAGACCCTCACCCCAGCCCAGGTCGCCGTCCTCAAGCAATGGATCGACGAGGGTGCAAAATGGCGCAAACACTGGGCCTTCGAGACCCCCGTGCGTCCAACGGTCCCCACCGTCGCCGGAACGTGGGCCCGCAACCCAATCGACAATTTCATCTCCGCCAAGTTGCAAACCGAGGGGCTCAAACCGTCCGCCGAAGCAGACCGCGCGACCCTCCTCCGCCGCGTTTCGCTCGATTTGACCGGTTTGCCGCCCACCATCGCCGAGTTGGACGCCTTCCTCGCAGACAAATCCCCCGACGCATACGAAAAGCGCGTCGACGCACTTCTCGCATCCCCCCGGTACGGTGAACGCATGGCGTCGGTTTGGCTGGATGTTGCCCGCTACGCCGACACCCACGGCTACCATATCGACAGCCACCGGGAAATGTGGCACTGGCGCGACTGGGTTGTCGGTGCGTTCAACTCCAACATGCCCTACGACCGGTTCACGGTGGAGCAACTGGCCGGCGATCTGCTTCCAAATGCCACCGACCAGCAGAAATTGGCCAGCGGCTTCAACCGCAACCACATGATCAACTTCGAGGGCGGCGCGATCCCCGAGGAATACCAAACGGAATATGTTGTGGACCGTCTCGAAGCCACCTCGTCGACCTGGCTCGGCCTCACCATGGGCTGCGCCCGCTGCCACGACCATAAGTACGACCCCATCCCCCAGCGCGATTTCTACCGCTTCTTCGCCTTCTTCAACAACGTCAACGAGAAGGGCTTGGACGGCCGCAACGGCAACGCCGACCCGTATCTGCAGCTTCCTTCCGCCGAGCAGAAAATCCGCCAGGACCAGCTGAAACTAGCCATTGCTGCCCACGACAAGGCGCTGCCGGAAAAAAGGATCGCCGAAGAGCAAGCCGAATGGGAGAAATCCCAGCTGGCCACGTTCGATGCGCGTGCACGAAAGGATCTGGCCGCGCATTTTGAATTCGACGGCAATCTCTCGGATTCCTCGGGCCATTACCTCCATGGCCGGACCACGAAAGGTGACCTGACCTACTCCAACGGTGCCGTGGACAGAGGTGTGGATTTCGACGGCCAAACGAAAACGTCTTTCCCCCACATCGCCGCCTTGGATGCCAAGTCCCCCATGTCGGTGGCGTTCTGGCTCAAAATCAACCAGAAGCCGAAGGATGTGGTCCTCATCCAGGGCCCTTCCGGGAAGGGTTTTGAACTCTGGCTGGATGATTTCGAACTTTCCGGTGTCCAGCAGCGCGTCCCGAAATTGTATGTCCGGATGCCGGGTATGGCGGTTCGCACGGTTGACCGCCTACCCTGGCCTGACAACATGAACCACATCGCCGTGAACTACAACGGCTCCGGCCAAGCAGCCGGGATCGCAATTCTCGTCAATGGGAAGCCGGTCAGGACCGAATCCGTGCCCGGTGCCAGCTCCGGTCCTGCCGAAATCACCGCGCCCCTCGAAATATCCGAATTCAAAGGCAAGCTAGACGACCTGCGGATCTACAGCCGCACGCTGGACGTGTCCGAAATCGAATACCTCGCCGGGCTCGAACCCCTGCGCGCGATCCTCAACATCCGCGCCGACAAGCGCGCCAAAGACCAAGCCGCGTGGATTCGCGAGTACTACCTCAGCCACGCAGCCCCCGCCCCCGACCGGCAAGCCTGGTCGGAGCTCAAGCAGCTTCGCGACGACCAGAAAAAACTCACCGCGGCCATTCCCACCACCATGGTGATGTCGGAATTGACCGACAAACCCCGCGAAACCTTCATACTTGCGCGCGGCGACTACAGGAACCAAACGGAAAAGGTGACCGCCGGAGTTCCCTCGGTGCTTCCGCCGCTGCCCGCCAATGTTCCCGCGAACCGTCTCTCGTTGGCGAATTGGCTGGTGGATCCCGCCCATCCGCTCACAGCGCGTGTTGCGGTAAACCGGTTCTGGGCCATCTACTTCGGTACCGGGATCGTGAAAACCCAGGAAAACTTCGGGGCGCAGGGAGAGCCGCCCAGCAATCCGGAACTGCTGGATTGGCTGGCGACCGAATTCATCCGCTCCAAGTGGGATGTGAAGGCGCTGCAGCGCTTGATCGTGACCTCGGCGGCTTACCGACAGGCTTCCAAAGTCACGCCCGAGCTGCTCGAAAAGGACCCGGAAAACCGTCTGATCTCCCGGGGCCCCAGGTTCCGCATGCCGGCCGAGGTTCTGCGCGATTCCGAACTCTACGCCTCAGGCCTGCTGAAGGAACAAGCCGGGGGACCGGCCGTCAACCCCTACCAGCCCAACGGTGTTTGGGAGGAAATCGCCTACGGGGACGGCTTCACCTCGCAATCGTTCGTTCAAGGCAAAGGGGACGACCTCCACCGCCGCAGTCTCTACACCTTCTGGAAGCGCACCGCGCCTCCACCCGAGATGCTCGTGTTCGACGCCCCGGACCGCGAAAAGTG
>CAITMP010000650.1 GCA_903893525.1 uncultured Acidobacteriia bacterium
CGTCGTCCTCGGGCCGACTGGCAATCCTTTCTTCTTTGAGGAACCGCGGACGACTTGGCCGCGAAGCAAGCTCCACCGCTACCGATGCCGAAGAGCGTGCGGCCCGTCCGCTGCAATCCGACGAACGGTGCCCGGTTGGTTGCCGAGTTTCGTGAGGACCGAAACCACATTATCGCCGAGGTTGGGGCTCGCAAGCAATGCCTCGCCGTCCAGGTCGCGAATGTCGACGACATGCCAAGTGAGGGTGTTCTCGCCGTCATCGTAGCGGGCCGGGATCGGCTTGCGGGACGGACCGATGTAGAGCAGAATGTGCTTCGGCATCCGTCCGCAGCGCACTGCTGTTCCAAATTGATACTCGCCGATGCGGAAGCCGAGCCTTGGGCGAATCCGGCTCTCGATTTCAATGCCGATGAGGCTGCGGTTTGCGGTCTCGCCCAGGAGATCGCGGCGCGTATTGCGGACTTTGGGCGTCTCGACGTTCAGAAACGGAAGCCTTGCGCGGTTGCAACGCTGGCGAGCGGGTCCACGGCCGAACGGGTGGGCCTTTGGAACGCTTCCAGTATCCCTTCTGATCCGTCCGGTGTCGTACCGCGTGCTATAGAATTGCGGGAGTCGCTTGGTGCGTCCGAGCAATCCCACGAAACCTGAGAGGAGATCCGTTGAAACTCTGTTTTGGAATTTTGTTTCTTGCGCAATTTGCGCTGGCCCAGATGCCGTCCGTCCCCTGCATTGCGCCTCCCGCGCCGCCCCCAGCGCGACCTGCGGGAGCTCCCGCAAACGGTCCGGGACGAGGAAACTTCACTCCGCGCGCCCAGACCCCTCAGACCGCCGAAGACATCGCGGAAATCGCCAAACTCAGCCAGCTTCCCGCATGGACAACGGCGGCCGTTGACGGCGACTATACCAGCGGCCCTGGTTATCCGACCGCGCCCGAACTCGCGAAGCGCGTGGGCGTTCCCGAAGGCAAAGTGATCGAGTTCGTGATGAACTCCGCCGAAAGTAAGCACTACCCCGGCCTCAATGGAGCCACATTTCAGCGGCACGTCTGCGTCTACGTCCCTGCGCAATACGTGGCGGGTGCCGCCGCCCCGGCCATTGTCGCGGCCGACGCCTATGGGATGCGGTACAACCTGCCCACCATTCTCGACAACATGATCTACGACCAGCGGCTCCCGGTCATGGTCGCCATCATGATTGACAACGGCGGAACGGAGCGCAGCATGGAATACGACACCGTTTCCGAGAAGTACGTCCAGTTCGTGGAGGACGAAGTCCTGCCCCGCGCCGAGAAGGAGGCTGGCATCAAGATATCCCGCGACCCGGAAGCCCGCATGACCCTCGGCGGCAGTTCCGGCGCGGCCGCCGCGCTCACCATGGCGTGGTTCCGGCCCGATCTCTATCACCGCGTGCTTTCATACTCCGGAACCTTCGTCAATCTCCGCAATGGCCCCGAGGCCCCTCTGGGAGCCTATGAATATATCGAGCACCTGTTCCCCAACTCCGAGAAGAAGCCCTTCCGTATCTGGCTCCAGGTGTCCGAGAATGATAACGGCGTGAAAACCGCTTCAGCGAATCGGAGAAACTGGGTGACAGCCAACTCCCGCCTGGCGAAGATCCTCAAGGACAAGGGCTATCCTTACCAGTTTGTCTACTCCAAAGGGGCCGGCCATACCCAAAGGAAGGTGATCAACCACACCCTGCCCCAGGCTCTGGAATATGTATGGCAGGGATACACGCCCCAGAATTGACGAAGTGGTGTTGATTGGGATCGTACTCGCTTGTCACCTGCGGAACACAGCTATATGCTCGAATCATGTTGGTTCTCGAACCGCCAAAAGTTGCCGCGCCTAAAGTTGACCCCTGGTGGGAGGTTGCCGACGCGCGTGTCGATGCGGGTCCCGAATCTCGGCCCAGTCGTTGATCGCCTGGCCTTGGCCTTGGAAGCCGAAGGGTCGCAAGTGGAAGTTGGTGGAGGGCGTCGGGTGAATCATAGCCATGCCAACGCAAGATTCCACCAGTTGCCGGAAAGCGAGGCCATTGTCCACGCAGTAGGCGCGTGCGGCGTCGAACAGGGGACCGGCGACCTCGACGGTGGTCTTTATGGTTTCCAGGTAGCACCCTTTGTGGAGGTATACGGGAATATGGGCGGGTATGTGAGACGCGGAATCCGACATCGCCCTGCTGGCAGTGGTGGAAGAGACCAAGTGGCTGTTGTTGTGGATGTTTGACCGCCAGCGTATACTTCGCCCGCAGTTTCCAATGTGCGCGTTCCCTGGACACCGAAGTGGCACACTACCGGCGCGCCTGGCTGTGACGGGTGGTGGTAGAGAAAAATGTTGTGGCCATCCGTCCGTAAGCCCGGTCGTCTGCGAACGAACTGCGAGAGCTTGTCCAGCGCGGGAGAGGGTGCCCCCAAAGGCCTAGCTTGTCTCGAACTTGCGTTCGGCTCGTCCGAGGTAGTCTTCGACCCATTGGATAACCGGCGGCGTGTTGCTGTCCCGTGCGGCCTCGCGGGCGAGGGCGGCGGAATGCTTGGCGGCCTCCCGGTCACCGGACGTCCACTCTAAAAACGCAACCGTGGCCAGCGACATCGCCAAACCTGTCAATTCCCGCTCGGACACGTACAGCGGCAACGCTTGCTCGTAACAGCACCGAGCGGCAGCGAAATCCTGTACCTTGATTTCGAGGTCGCCGAGAGACTGGAGGGTGTTGGCGCACCCGAGGTTGTCTTGTTCGGCGGCGTAGAGGGGGAGGGCGTCATTGTAGCGGAGGCGGGCGGAGTCGAGCTGGCCGAGGCGGCTTTCGAGGTCGCCGAGAGACTGGAGGGTGTTGGCTCGGCCGAGGTTCTGTTGTTGGGCGATGAAGAGGGAGAGCGCCTCGTTGAAGAGGAGGCGTGCGGAGTCGACCTGGCCGAGGCGGCTTTCTAGGTCGCCGAGAGCTTGGAGGGTGTTGGCTCGGCCGAGGTTGTCTTGTTCGGCGACGAAGAGGGGGAGTGCCTCGTTGTAGCGGAGGCGGGCGGAG
>CAITMP010000651.1 GCA_903893525.1 uncultured Acidobacteriia bacterium
GTGGCGGAGAGGCGGATGAAGGAGTCCGAGCGTTCTCCGTAGGCGACGGTGAGGGTGGAGAGGAGTCCGTGGCGGGTGGCGTTCAGGGCGGCACGGGCCTTGCCGTCATCGGTGACGGGGCCTCTGGATTTGGCCCCGTTGGCTCGGGAAGCCGCGATCTGGGCGGCGCTTCTGGGCGTTTGGGGTTTGGTGGCGTTGCTTTCTGGGGCGGTTTCGGGGGTTTGGGTCAAGTTTTCCATCGCGCGGTGATTGTAGCGGGCTCGGGGGTGGAAAACGAACTGCAGGGGCTGAAAACTACCTCTGTAGAATAGACGGTTTGGCTTTTGGTTTGTTCGGGTTGGGGGAAAATGCGGAAATGTGAAGATTTTTGTGACCGATGTCGGTCGCGTGCTTGACGTGACCTCGCTGCTCTCGCAGCGTGGCACGGCATCGGGTGCGGGAGCAACTGATCGCTGGCCACGTCGTCCGCGGGTTCCTCAAAGGAATGAGTTTGGTCTGAAGCCGGAAGACTTTCCGCTCTCTCCGGACCATGCTGGTTCGCAGTCAGCCCTATCGCATTGTCTGGCTCGATGAGGCCAAAACCGATATACGGAGGCTGGATCGCCCCAACGCTATGCGCATCTTCGAGGTCATATTGAGGTTCGCCCGGACCGGGTCGGGCGACGTGAAGACGCTGCACGGTGACTTGGCCGGTGCATTTCGCCTGAGGGCCGGAAAGTATCGCGTTCTATTCACGTTCGACGACGGCGCGATGCAGATCTTCCCCGTCGACAATCGCTCCGAGGCCTACCTTTAGACCGTTTTCCCAACTACAGGCGAGGCCCCGTTCATAAACGTGTCTACCCCGACATGTGGTAATGTGGAAGCTCGGAAACCCGGCTGCTTGGCCGTAAATCACCTAACAAGGATGTCCAGATGAGCTATTCCCCCAGACTCCTCGAATCGGCTGTAGAATTCATTGACAATCCAGAACCCCGCTGTGCCTGCGTCCTCCTGCTGGACACCTCCGGTTCCATGGAGGGGCCCAAGATCCAAGCCCTCAACCAAGGCCTCCAGATCTTCAAGGACGAACTCCAGAGGAACAAGCTCGCCTCGCTCCGCGTCGAGGTGGCCGTGGTCACCTTCGACAGCCAAGTCCTCGTCTCACGCGACTTCGTCACGGCCGACCAGTTCGACCCGCCCGTGCTCGCCACCGGCGGTGTAACCCACATGGCTGCGGGCATCGAGAAGGCCCTCGATCTCGTGGAAGCCCGCAAGGCTGCCTACGACGCCAACGGCATCCTCCGCTACCGCCCCTGGATCTTCATGATCACCGACGGCGAGCCCCAGGGCGAGCCCGAAGCTGCCGTCACCCGCGCGGCGCAAAAAGTCAAGGCTGCCGAACAGGCAAACAAGGTGACCTTTTATGCGGTGGGTGTGGAAGGTGCCAACATGGCGAAGTTGGCAAACATGGCCGTGCGTACCCCGCTCTCCCTGAAGGGCCTGAAGTTTGCCGACCTCTTCGTCTGGCTCTCCCGCAGCATGGAGGGCATCTCCAATGTCAAGCCCGGCGAAATGGTGGTCTTGCCGCCCGCAGACGGCTGGGGTACCGCCGGCTAACCCAGTTGTGGGGCAGCCAAGAATGGCTGCCCTACAGGGAACAACGAGTATGCAGCGAAATAACGTACATTGGCGGGTGGTAGCCGCCTCCGTCCAGGGATCGAGCCACATCGCCACCGGCCAAC
>CAITMP010000652.1 GCA_903893525.1 uncultured Acidobacteriia bacterium
AAGGAGAAGAAACGTGCCCAGAGTAAAAAGAGGTACCAAACGCCGCGCGAATCGTTCCAAAACACTGGAACTCGCGTCGGGATATTTTCTTACGAAGAGCAAGCTGTACCGCTCGGCGCAGGAGGCCGTTGAACGCGCACTGAAGTTCGCGTACACGGGCCGTAAGCAGAAGAAGCGCACCTACCGCTCGCTGTGGATCGTCCGTATCGGTGCCGCCGCCCAGGAAGTGGCCGGTCTCAACTACAGCCAGTTCATGCACGGCCTGAAGCTCGCCGGCATCACGCTGGACCGCAAGGTCTTGGCCGCCACCGCCACCGACAGCTTGGAGCAATTCAAGGTGATCGCGGACCAAGTGAAAGCCGCCTTGGATGCCGCCGCCGCCCAGAAGCTGGCAGCAGCGTAGGATAGGCCGACATGTCCGAGTCACCCCTGCTCGATGAAACATTGACATCCGATGTCGACCAGTCTGTCGATCAAGATGTCGATGCGTTCGCCTACCTTGAAGACCGCATCCTGAAGGCCGTATCCCTCGTTAAGGGTCTGCGTGCCGAGAAGGAGGCGTTGGTCGAGGAACGGGATTCCCTTCTGCAGGAGCGGGTGCTCTTTTCCAAGGAGCTTGCCGACACGCAAGCCGCTTGGGAAGAAGCCCAAACCTCCAACCAAAAGCTTGCCGAGCAGTTGCAGTTGCTGCAGGGCGAACGGCAGAAGGTGCGGAATCGGCTCGAAGGACTGCTCGGACAGATCGACCAGCTCGGCGGAGAGTAGCCAACCCCTAGGGGAGGCGTCCTGTCCATGGCAAAACAGCCCGTTCGCGTCCACATATTCAACCAGATCTACACGGTTCTGGTGGATGCTGGCGCTTCCGGGGCTCAAGCCGCCCAAGTTCAGGCAATAGCCCAGGAGCTGGATGAATTGATGACCATGATTGCCGCGCGGGCCGGATCGGGAGATTCGGCCCGCGTTGCCGTTTTAGCCGCGCTGCATATGGGCGACAAACTCAAAGCGGCGGAGTCCCGACTGGAAACGGCCCAAGGCAAGATTCGACAACTGGAAGAGCAGCCTCGCACGATAGCCCGAATGCTGGACAAACTACTGGAATCGTAGTCAATCCCGGACGCGATACGGCTGGTGCAAACGCGATTTGTGCGGAGTCCAAGCCCGCTAGCGCCCCCGATATATCTCCCAGCCATTCCCGATAAGCCGGAAATTCCGCGTGGATCTGCCACTCCTCGTAGCGGAGCGTCGGATTCAGGGTCTGGGATATCTGGGTGGGTGCTGAAGCAAGAGCATCCAGAAGTGATTCTATGTCGCAAGGCGCGACCGAAATGGTGACGGCAAGTAGATTCTGCAGGTCCAAAATGTTCTTTCCCCCGTTGGCCGGGCAGGCTCACGGGACCCTGAAATCTTGGGACCACGCCGCCTTTAGCCTTTTTTAACGTGGTTGCAAGTAGCCGGTCCGCCTGATGGCGGGCCTAAATCGTTCCACGCAATACCATTGTGGGCCCTTGGCAGGGCCCACGTCAAGTCCGGCAGGCTAAAACTGGATGCGCGCCTGGATATCGAAGAAGCGGTTGACTGACGCCGTTTGGCTTGTAATTGCACCGAACGTCGAGCTGAATGGATTCGTATCCGGGTCGTTGAACTGTGACCGGTTCTGCACGTTCAGGGCATCCAGCCGAAGCTGCAGAGTCGCCTTTTCCCTCAAACGGAAGTCGCGGCGAATGTTCGCATTGATCACGCTCATCTTGTCTCCGCGAACACCGTCGATAAACTGGGGGTACATGCGGATCTGGTAGGCCGCCGGACCGTTTGCCGAGTTGCGTTCGAATCCCGCGGTCGTGTTGAACCACTGGCCAAGACTCTGATTGACAGTTGTCAGCGATTTGCCCATGGCGTTGGTCTGGCCGGAGTAAAAGTCATTGGTCCCGAAGTTCAGAAGTGCGCCTGGCTGGTATTGGTAGGTCCATGCCGTCTCCCATCCGCCCACGATCCAACTGGCCGGACCACTGGTCAGGAAGCGCCGTCCCTTTCCGAATGGCAGTTCATATATCGCGCTGAGGGTAAAGCGACGTGGACGGCCGTTATTGCTTCCGTACCAAGTCGGGTTGGCGTCGAACTCATTGTCAAAAGAGGTGGCTTGGCGGACGTTCATCCAGGTGAACGATGCGTTCATGTTGAAGCCCTTGGCGAAGCGCTTGACGAAATTGAATTCCAACGCGTTAATCTTGTCCTTGCCAAGCGGCGCGTTGTTCTCAGTCAGGCCGTTCATTTGGGGGAAGGCCCGGAGCAACTTGTTGACTTGGATGGTGGGGCTGGTAAAGAAACCCAGCGTCGCCATGGAATTGTAAAGGGCCGGGCTGGAGGTCTTCAGAGCACTGTAGTTGTTGAGAAAGAATGGGTTGGTTACGTTGCTGTTGAGGGCTGTTGCCAAGGCATTGTTGCGGGTGGTGCCGGTGGCCCAGTAGGAACCAGGAAGGAAGTCCAATTTTTGGGAAATGCCGATGTCGCTGGCGTACTGCCCCCAGTAGGATGCCTCCACCAGAAT
>CAITMP010000653.1 GCA_903893525.1 uncultured Acidobacteriia bacterium
CGACAAGCTCGAACGAGTTGTGAACCAGACGATCGCACGCGGTGGAAGGCTCATTGTTCCCGCCTTCGCGGTCGGCCGCACCCAACAGCTCGTCCTCCTTCTCCACAAACTGATCCAAGCCAGCAGGATTCCGTCGGTGCCGATCTTCGTCGACAGCCCGCTGGCGGTCAATGTGACGACAGCGTTCCGGAACCACCCCGAGTGTTTCGACGAGGAAGCCCGTGAATTCCTCGAACAAGGCGAAGACCCATTCGGGTTCCACCGTTTGACCTACATCCGGGACGCAGCGGAATCCAAAAAACTGAACGAAATGCGGAAACCGTGCATCATCATCTCCCCGGCGGGCATGTGCGAGGCCGGACGGGTACTGCACCACTTGCGCAACGGCGTGGGCAATCCAAGAAACACGGTGCTCATCACGGGCTACCAAGCCGAGTACACCTTGGGCCGCAGACTGAAGGACGGTATCAGCCCCGTGAAGATTTTCGGAGTGCCAACCGAGGTTCGGGCGCAAGTCGAAAGCCTCGACGAATTGAGCGGCCACGCCGATTCCGAGGAGTTGCTCACTTGGATGAAGCCAATCACACCGCGTCTCCGCCACGTTTTTCTGGTGCATGGCGAACCGGCGCAATCGGCCGCCTTGGCAGGGCAAATCCGGGAGCGGTACGGGATCGAAGTGACGGTACCCGGCCCCGGCGCATCCCACCAGCTATAGATGTATGAACTTTAAGGGTTTCCCGCGAAACCAACATTCCCGGAGGGGATGTCTATACTGATTAGAAACGAGGTCCTTACACAATGAGTTCACCGCAATACCCTTATCCGCCCCAACCGCCCCCAGGTTACGGTCCTCCTCCGGAAGGTTCCGGCCTGATGAAGGCACTTGGGATCGGTGCCGTTGGCGCCTCCCTGGCCCTCAACGGTTTTCTTATTTTCCAGGTGAACGACCTCAAGAAGGCCTCCGCCGACTCACTCCATACCCAAAGCGTGCTGCAAAACGAGATCGATACGATCCGCGAATCCAGTACCGCGATGACTGCCGCTCAGAAGCGCCACATGGACGAGTTGAAGGAAGACTTGGATTCCAAGGCCCGCCAGCTGAACCAGGCTGCCAATCAAGCCAAGAAGGAAGCCATCAGCTATGCCGACGAAAAGGCTGGAAAGCTGGAGCAGGAAAACCAGCAGACCAAACAAGCCGTCGCGCAGACCAATAGCCAACTTTCAGATGTGAAGCAGAAGGCCGACCAGGCAAATGCCAAGGTCGCCGATGTGGGCAACGACGTGGCTGGCGTGAAAACCGAATTGGCCGGCACCAAGAGCGACCTCGACAAGACCAAATCGGACTTGAAGAAGGTTGCGGGCGATTTGGGCGTGACCAACGGCTTCGTGGCCACCAGCGCGAAGGACATTGAGGAGCTGCGCCGCCGCGGCGAGGTCACCATTGTCGAATTCTCGCTGAAGAAGCAGAAGAACATGCAGAAGGTCGGCGACATCCAGTTGCTGCTGGAAAAATCGGACCCGAAGAAAAACCGCTTCAACGTGATCGTGATGGCGGACGACAAGCGCGTGGAAAAGAAGGACCGTACGGTGAACGAGCCGCTGCAGTTCTACGTGGCCAAGGCGCTGTACCAGATCGTGGTGCTGAACGTGGGCAAGGACCAGATTTCGGGTTACCTGCAGACGCCGAAGTACGGGTCGCGGTAGTTCCGGACTCTTGTTTGAGAAAGGGCCGACCCGCCGTGCGCGGGTCGGCCCTTCTTTCTTATGGGATGATGCAGGAATGGGAGCCGACCACACACACCAGGCAGTACCCTCGGACATGACCCTTCGCGTCAAGGCGCTGGAATCGTTGTTGGTCGAGAAGGGCTTGGTCGATCCGGCCGCGCTCGACGCACTGGTCGACACCTACGAAAACAAGGTGGGACCGCGCAACGGGGCGAAAGTGGTGGCCCGCGCCTGGGTCGATCCCGAATACAAGGCCCGGCTCTTGGCCGACGCCCCGGCCGCCATTGCAGAACTGGGCTACCGCCCGGAACAGGGCGAGCAGATGATGGTTCTCGAGAACACCCCGGAAGTCCACAACATGGTGGTTTGCACGCTGTGTTCGTGCTATCCTTGGCCGGTCCTGGGATTGCCGCCGGTCTGGTACAAATCCGCACCCTATCGTTCCCGCGCCGTAATCGACCCGCGCGGCGTCCTGAAGGAATTCGGCTTGACCCTACCCGATGAAGTGGAAGTCCGCGTTTGGGACAGCACTGCGGAAATGCGGTACATCGTCCTGCCGGAACGGCCGGAGGGCACCGAAGGGATGTCCGAGGAGGAACTCCAGACGCTGGTGTCGCGGGATTCGATGGTCGGGGTAGCCAAGGTGGATCGGGCATGAACGGCATCCACGACATGGGCGGGATGCACGGGCTTGGCCCCATCGAGGTTGAACCGGATGAACCAGTCTTCCACTCCGAATGGGAGGCGAAGACCTTCGTCCTGACCCGCGCCATCGGGCCTTGGCGCAAGTGGAATATCGACACCGGCCGCCATCAAATCGAACTGATCCCTGCTGCCGACTACCTCCGGATGACCTACTACGAAAAGTGGTACGTCCGGCTGGTGGAATTACTCGTAAAGACCGGATTGGTGACACAGGCGGAAATCGACAGCGGCCAACCCGAACAGGGCTCGGTGCGGCAAACACCTCCGGTATCGTTCGAGCGGGTTCCGGAAATCGCGCTCAACCGGTTTCTCGCTCCCACGGTGGAGCCCGGCATCGCCCCGCTCTTTCGTGTCGGGGAGAAGGTCCGCGCGAGGAACATGCAGCCCACCGGCCACACCAGACTTCCCAGGTATGCACGCGGCAAGGTCGGCAGCATTGTGATCGACCACGGTGTCCACCCGCTCCCCGATACCAGTGCCCACGGCCTAGGGGACAACCGGCAGCACCTGTACTCCGTCCGCTTCCCCTCGCGCGAACTTTGGGGGGAGCAGGCATCGGAGCGCGACTTCGTATACATCGACCTCTGGGACAGCTATCTTGAACGAATTTGACGAACTGCCCCGGCTGCCACGGGATCAGGACGGCCCCGTCTTCGCGGAACCTTGGCAGGCGCAGGCCTTCGCACTCGCCGTCCGTCTTTCGGCCCAAGGCGTATTTACTTGGAAGGAATGGGCCGAAGCCCTGGCCAATGAACTCGCAGATGCCGAGGAACTGGGCGAGGCGGACGACGGCACCGAGTACTACCAGCACTGGCTGGCAACGCTGGAAAAACTGGTAACGGCCAAGGGACTTCTGGACGTCGCGGCGCTGTTCGAACGCAAGGAGGCTTGGGCCGACGCCTACCGGCACACGCCGCACGGGCAGCCGATCCAGCTGCGCCCCGGTTTCCGCGTCAGCTACCAGTACCGGCAGAGCCCGCTGCACGAAGTGGTCCGCGCCGACGGCGTTCCCAAGCAGATCCGCGTCCATGACGGCCATTTGTTCGTCTGCAACGGCTGCTGCTGCGGCAGGCCGGAAAAGGGGTTTCCTGAGCTGGCGCTCGACAGTTTCAAGCGGCAGTGGAAGTCCCGTGGGCTACGCCGTCGCTTTCACTTGACGATTTCCGGCTGCTTGGGCCCGTGCCCGCTGGCGAACGTGATCTACCTGCAGTTCCGGGGCCGGTCGCTGTGGTTCCACTCGATCAACAGCGAAAACGACGTCAACATCGTCTACGACTATGTCGAGGACATGCTGCAGCAAGGCATGTATCTGGATCCCCCGGAGGGTTTGGCCGCAAGGCGGTTCGAACGCTGGATCGAGGACGGCCAGTAGCTACTTGGCGGGGCCGTCCACCGGGGCCTTCGCATCGGTCGGAATCAGGGTCACCCACGTGCGGCCGGCCCGGCGGGTGTCGAAATCGGCGCGGGCCGCTTGCAGGGTGGCTGGCTGGGTGAAAAGATCCATCGCCCCCAATGCCAAGGTCCGCGCCGCGACGAGCATACCTTTCCGACCAATCGAACTTCCCGCACACGCCGCCGCCTGCCACGTATGCGGCGACACGCCGGACGGGAATGTCGCTGCAGTGAATTCAACGGAAGGCACGTTCCAACTGACATCGCCAAAGTCCGACGAGGCCATTCCCTGGCGCTGGGATTTGTCGGCGGTGACGACAAATGGCGCCACGAATTCGCCGGCCGGGTCCAAGGTGGCACGGATGTCGTCGGCAAACTTCCGTTCGGCAGCGCTATAGTCGTAGCCGCCAGCCTTTAGCAGGGCGCGCCCCATCACTTCCGCAAGAGGTCCATTCGGGATGACGTTGGCGACACTGCGCACCTGCGCCAGCTCGAATCGGGTCTCCGACGCCAACGCTCCGGCCTGGGCGCATTTCAAGATCCGCTCCCAGACCCCTGCCAGAGTGTCCAAGGCCGGATGCCGGGCCCACAAATTGACTTCGGCGAAAGCCGGAACCACATTCGGAGCCGCCCCACCGTTACTGATCACGTAGTGGATCCGCGTTTCCTGCGGCACGTGCTCCCGCAGCATTTCCACCGCGTGGAGCATGATCATGGCACCATCCAGCGCCGACCGTCCCCGGAACGGCGCAATCGCCGCATGGGCCGGAGTGCCGTAGAAACGGAACAGCGCGGAATCGATGGCGAGGTTCGAGCCCAGATCAACTTGGTTGCCGGAACCCGGATGCCACGTGAGGACAGCGTCCACATCCTTGAACAGCCCGGCATGGAGCATGTAGACCTTGCCGCTGCCGCCCTCCTCCGCCGGAGTGCCGTAGTACCGGAGCGTGCCCCGGATTCCGCGTGCCTGGAGTTCCTCCTTGATGGCAATGGCGGACAGCACGGTGGCGGTACCCAGGAGGTTGTGGCCGCAACCGTGTCCTGGGCCGCCGTCGGAAATGGGGGAGCGGGTCGCCTGCTCCTTTTGCGAGAGCCCCGGAAGGGCGTCGAACTCACCGAGAATCCCGATGACCGGTTTCCCGCTGCCGATTTCCGCTGTGAAGGCGGTCGGCATGCCCGCGACACCGGCCTTCACGTTGAACCCCGCCGATTTCAACTCCTGCTGCAGTAACGCCGAACTGCGGCCTTCGTGGAACCCCAACTCCGGCGACTCCCAAATCTTGCGCGAAACGGCTTCCAGCTGCGGGGCATGTGCCGCAACACGTTCCAGAATCCGGTCCTGCGCATACAGGAACCCCGGCACAAGCGCAATCAGAAGCAGCGACCTTCGCATGCCGGAAAGTCTAGCACGCACCAGCTACGGGGCGATCATTACTGGCGCTCGCCAGAACGCCGCTTTCTGGCTTCCCGGATCGAGCACGGTCACTTGGCACTCGTATCTCCCCGGCGGCAGTTTCCCAAGCGCGATGTCGAACTTCAGCGGTGCGGTCTTCAACCTGTTCGCCTGGCCTTCGGTCACCGGCAGCGGAGGTGTTTCAAAGGCCTTCGCCTGGCCTTTGTAGAAAGTCACAAACGCCACCAGCGGCTGGAATTTCTCCGTGTTCTGCTGGTAGGCCTGCAGGTAGACGTACATGTCGCGGCCCTTGGGGAACACGCGCGTCACATTCGGCAGCAGCTTGCGCCCGGCATCGAGCAGCGGATTGGACGACGCCGTCTTGTCGCGGTCCCTGGCAGTGAAGAGCGCGTCCTTCATGTCGACCAACTGGCTGCTGAGCACAACGGAGCTGATCGGAACGCGCTTGTCCTCCTTGTTCAAGTTCGGCACGACGAATTTATTGATGTAGGTCCCGATGCGCCCGGTTTCGTCATCGCGGGCCAGGAACTTGATCGTGTAGGTGCCCGGCAGTAGTGTGAAACCCGTGTCGTACTGGATCGGGTGTTTGGACAGCTCCGCCGCCGTCTCGCCACTGAGGCGGATATCCACCTTATCGCGAACATTGCTGACGGTGGTGTTGTATTCGTCCTTCACCTCGCCGATGAAATCGATCAGCGTCCGTTCCGCACCGCCCTTGCGCGCCAGAGCCAACTCGCTGCCGGGGATCTTGACGGTCACCGGCACGAAATACTCGGCGCGGTTCATCTGGAAGTAGTCCACCTCCATGGCTATGGTCAATTCCGTGATGGGATCGCCCAGCAGCAGCGCGTCCTCCAGCTGGCGTTCCTTGTCGGCGCTGGTGAACTTGCTGAACGTCTTGCCCGCGAAATAACCCTGTCGGAACGAGAGTTTGGCTGAGGGATCGCCGTTGTAGGTGATTTTCACGCGACGGAATTTGCCGTCGAGTGCGGGCTTGGTGGTGTAGTACCCGAGGATGTAATAGCTGGAGATGGCCTGTTCGGCCTGCACGACGCCCGCAGCGAGGTCGTTGCTATCCAGCATCGCTTTCCCCCCGGTATCGGCGGCGAGTGCGTAGAGCGTGTCCTGCGAACGCTGGAAATTGGCCGACATGGCTCCAGCGGAGGCACCCGAGTACATCCCGACGCCGCCGGGGGAGCCCACCGTCGCATCGCCCAGCGGGGCCATCGCGACCAAGCCGCGCGCATCGATGGGGAAGAAGGAAACGTTGGCCCGAACCGCGGCGTTCGTTGTCGCCTGCAATTGCGCGCCATTGTTGGTGCCGTTGAGGCGCAACCCGCTGGCGAAATAGACGAGCGATTTCTTTTCGTTCAGCACACCGAGCATCTTGACGGCGGTCTGGAGGGCGGCCAACTGGCGGTCGGTATTAAAGATGTTGAATTCGGAATCGTCCTGACCGAAGGCGGTTCCGGCGTCGGCGCTGGAATCGTCGTTGGAATTCTCATCGAAACCCTGGCCCTCGCCGGGGGTCAGCGTCTGGATCGATTTCAGCAGTTCCACCTTGTTGGCTGTGAAGTCGTTCAAAACCTTGACGCCGGCACCCGTGTAGGCCATGATCGCGACCAAGTCGGCGGGCTTGATCTGCTGGTTGACGAATTTTATTGCGGCAGCCAAGGACCGGATTTGGTCCGGCACCGGCATGGCGGACATGTCGAAGTACATGGCGACCAAGCGCCGGTCTTGATAGCGGACCTGTCCGGCGGGCTCGGGCGTGATCTGGCCGCGAACCACGGGCGCGACAGGCGCATCGGCGGGAGCAGGAGCAGGAGGGGCCAAGTCGTCCAGCTTCTGGAAATCGCAGAACTGGAGCGTTTGGACCACGCCGTCCTCGGTGACCGTAAAATCTTTCGCAGTCAGGTTTTCTATCGCCTTGCCATTCTTGTCCTTGACGATGACTGTTTCCACCACCAGCTGGGTGTTGGTCTTGAAGGTGACCAGACCTTCTTCCGCCGGAGCCTGGACAGGCGGTTGGGCAGGTTTCGGCGCAGGCTGCTGGGCCGTCAGCAACAGGCTGCAAGTGAGAACGGTGGCGACAAATCTACGCATTCGATTAGAACCTCAACCTTACGGAAGCTTGCGCCGTGCGCATCTGGCTGGCCGAGGACGGCAGGCCGAACTGGGGGCTGGATAGAGTAGTGACCCACGACGAATAATTCACGTGGTTCAGAACGTTGTTGGAATCGAGCCGGACATCCATATTGATCCGGTCCCGTACGCGGAAGGTCCGGGTCATCGAGGCACCCATGGAGAACTGGCCCGGCCCGGTGATGGTGTTGCGTCCCGTATTCCCCCACTGTCCGGCGGCAGGTGCGCGGAAGGCAGCGGGATTCAGGAAGAGGCCGGACGGCGCGCTGTAGATGGACGCCCCGGTGTAGTCGGGCCGGAGGGTCCCCGTGACGCCGGTGCCCGCCACCGCTGAAATGTAGACAGGAGTCTGCGGGGTGCCGGTCCCGGCGCTGATGTTGGTGGAGACGGTCCAATCCTTGAATGCCGTGCCTCGCCAGCCAGCCAAAAGCGTCCCGCCAGCCACGCCCATTCCGGTGGTGTACTGCGTGGAGAGTGACATCACATGCCGCTGGTCGAAATTCGAAAGGCCGCGTTCCGCCGCCAAGTTCAGCCAGTTCTGCGCAATCAGCCCATAGGCGCCGCCACCGCCATTCCGACCGCCCAATGAGGCATTGTCAATCGCTTTGGCGTAAGTGTATTGCAGGGTGGAGGTCAAACCGCTCCGCAACCGGCGCCGCAGCTGCATTTGGAGCGACTCGCGCGACGAACTGCCGTCGGAACTCAGGTAGGTGAAACCGGAGGGGCAGCTCGGGCACGGATTCGTGGCACCGGTCGGATAGGTATTGGGTAGCGACGCCTGTTGCGCCTTCCGGCCCAGGATGCCAAGGTAATTCACCGTGGCCACCAGTGCTCCCGGCAGGTCGCGTTGCACCGAAAGCGACCAGGTGTGCACGTAGCCAACCTTGAAATTCGGGTCGATGGCGAACGTGTTGGCCGTAATCGCCGAGGACTGGCGGAACCCGTTGGCCAAGGTCAGCGGGTTGCCGGTGGTGTTTTGCACGCTGAAACTGCGCGATAGCGGCGATTGCTGCGCCATTTGGGTGGCAATCGCCTGGTAGATCGACGTGTTGTAGTTCATGCCGTACCCGGCCCGAACCACCAGCGAAGAACCCGCAATCGGACGCCACGATGCCGCAAGCCTCGGCTGCAGCCCGCTCTTGTCCGGGCTGACCAGGGACGACGCGAATTTGTTGCCCGTGAGCGAGCCCGTCGGCTGGTTGCCGATCACCGGTGCCACGGCCTTGAAACCGGACGCGATGTCGAGATTCACCAAGCGCCCCCTCAGTTCCGTGATGGGCGAATTGTACTCCCACCGCGCCCCGAGATTGAGGGTGAGGCCGGGGGCCACGCGCCAATCATCGGTGAAATAGAGATCGTACACAGAGGACCGGAAGTATTTGTCAGCGTTGCCGTAGGCAATGGAACTGGTATCGGGCACGCCGGTGAGGAAATCCGCCAAGTCCGAGCCCGCCGCCGCGCCGGTGAACGTGAAGCTGCCGCGCGGGTTCTGCTGGCCCAGGCTATTGAACTGTTGGTGCTTGTAGTCGCCGCCGAACGTGAAATTGTGCGGGGTGTGGTTCCAGTAGATGTTGCCCGAGAGCGCCAGGGTGGGCGAACGGTTGAAGGACGCCTGCGCATCGTAAAGTGACGCGATGCCACTGGAGAAATTCAGGGACGGCGGACCGTAGTTGAGCGGATCCTGGAGGTTGCCCGTGATGCCGATGTCGCCCGAAACATTCTGCTTGTTGGCGAAATTGGGGGTGACGCGGGTGGATGACGTGTTGTACTGCGCCTTGCCGCTACCGAAGATCCGGTTGTTGAAGCGGTGGGAGATGTTCGCGGTGACGTCGAAATTGTGGATCTCGATCTGGTCGTGGAAGGCGAAGATGTTGGTGTTCGAGGTGCGGATGTTCTGGTAGCTGAAGGTGCCGAAAACCTGGTCGCGTTTGGAGACGGTCTTGGAGAGGCGTCCCGAGACGATATCCGCATCCTGGTAGCTGGTCAGCCCGGCCTGGTAGTTGTAACGGGCGTTGGCATCGAAATTCGGCATCGGGTAGAACTTCAGCAGCGCCAGTGCCTGGGGACTGAGCAGACTGGCCGGAATCGTGCCGGATGCAAGCTGTCCGGCGCGCTCGGCGGCGGTGGGGACGCGGGTCGTCGTCACATTCGCGTTGCGGTTGCGCTGCAATTGGTACGTGATGAAAAACTGCGCCGGTTGCTTGTTGTTGATCAGATGCGGGATGCGCAGCGGTCCGCCAAACGAGGCCGAGCCCTGCAGGTGGTTGTAGGCGGGTTTTGGGGTGTCCTGCCCGGTGAGCGAGTAGGAGCGGGCGTCCAGCGCCGAATTGCCGAGGTTGAAGCCGAAGTTGCCTGTGTAGAGCGAGCCCGGTCCGCGACGGCTGTTCCCGAAAGCGGCGGAGGTTCCGAAATTCGATGCCGCCGCGTTGTTCGAACTGCCGTTGATGGCGAAGGAGTCGGCTGCGGATTGGTTGGTGGCCTCGGTGGGGCCGTTGTCGGCATTGCGGTCGCCGCCGGGAACCGCGTTTGCCTCGGTGCGCTGGAAGCCGGGATTCGCCGCGTTGGCCGCAGGGGCGGGTTTTCCTTTTTTCTTGGCGTTTGCGGCGTTCAGGGAGGTTGGCAGGGGCGGTGCCGCGACCGGCGGGGGCGGAGGAGGCAACATCGTCGTAGTCGCCTTGATGGCGTCGAACGACATCACTTTCATATCGATGTCTTGGGGCTGGGTTTCGCCCGCGACGGAGATTTTCTTTTCGCCGGGCTCGAAACCGAGCATTTCCACGCGGATCGCCCATTCGCCGTCGGCCAGATCCGCGAACGTGTAAGAGCCGTCCACACCGGTCACGGTGGTGATTTTCTTGTCGGATTTGGTGGCGGTGACGGTCGCGCCAGGCACCGGGAGTCCGCCAAATCGCACGGTGCCCTTCTGGGCTGCAGCGAAAAGGCCGGATGCGGCCAGCAGGGAGAACAAAACTAGCCGGTATGTCATCTTCTGAATCTGACGCTATTCGCGGCGGATTCGTTCGGAAGTTCCAGAATCTTTTTGGCCGGTGGCCAGCGCTACTTGCGGGGAACCCAGGTTTGGGCCATTTGACGGGCCTCGGCGACAGCCTTGGGGGACATGCGGGCTGCGAGGTCGTCGCGCATCTCGACAATGGTCTCCCGGTCGCCGCCTTTGGAGCGGGCGACTGCAACTTCGTACCACATCAGCGCCTGGACCTCGTTTTTCGGAATGCCTTTGCCGAATCCGAGCAGAATCCCGAGACTCGCCTGGGCGAACGGGTCGCCCTGTTCGGCGGCGAGGCGGTACCAGTGCTCGGCTTGAACAAAATCCTTCGGAAGGCCGATTCGACCGGCCTCGTAGTTCTTGCCCAGATCAAACTGGGCCTCCGAATCGCCCTTGAGCGCGCGTTCGAGCAGCCG
>CAITMP010000654.1 GCA_903893525.1 uncultured Acidobacteriia bacterium
AGGTATGGGTTCGATGCGGCGGTGGATGCGATCGTCGATGTTGAATACCCGGGCGCCTGAAATTGGAATTCGGATCACTCGGGGTAGCGCCTTAGGTGCGCCATCGTTGTAGATGCGAATCCAAACAGGTTTCCCGAGCTCCGTCGGAACGGCATAATCCCGAGGATGTCGCCCCGACGGGGCTCGGGTCTCCGGGGTTTGGATTCTACAACGATTCCGCCCCGACCGGGGCTGCGGACGGGGGCGGTTCCGGCATGTGGGGTTGTGATCCGCGCATCCCGTCGGCCGGGTCGTCGAAATTCGGATCGCACGTGGGTAGCGCCGTAGGTGCGCCATCATTGTAGATGCGAATCCAAGCAGGTTTCCCGAGCTCCGTCGGAGCGGCATACGCCTGAGGATGTCGCCCCGACGGGGCTAGGGTTTTTGTGGAACATCGGTGCTACAAAGATTCCGCCCCGACCGGGGCTGCGAATGGCGGTGGGCCGGCATGTGGGGTTGTGATTCACGTGTGCCGTCGATTGGGTTGTCGAAATTCGGTTCGCACGTGGGTAGCGCCGTAGGTGCGCCATCATTGTAGATGCGAATCCAAGCGGGTTTCCCGAGCTCCGTCGGAGCGGCATACGCCTGAGGATGTCGCCCCGACGGGGCTAGGGTTTTTGTTGAACATCGGTGCTACAAAGATTCCGCCCCTACCGGGGCTGCGGACTGGGGCGAAATCTTCGGGCGGGACGCCCGATAGAACGACAAGGGCTGGCCAATTCCTCGGTGAATGGAGAATCTGGCGCAGCCTCATCCTTTAATCATGCACTCCTTCGATTCCGTCGCCCTTCGCCTTCATCCTGATGACGATGTTGCCGTGGCCAAGTCTCCGTTGAAGGCGGGGACGCAACTCGACGATCGGGGATCCGTGCTGACGATCACTTCCGATGTGGGGCGTGGTCACAAGCTGGCGGTGAGGGCCATCGCCGACGGGGCGCCGGTGCATAAGTACGGTCAGGTCATCGGATTCGCCCGCGGGCCGATCCGTCCCGGCGATCTGGTTCACCTCCACAATCTGGAGCTGAAAGATTTCGTTCGCGACCACGCCATTGGCTCTGCGGTGCGTCCGCTGACGCCCCTGCCGGCGGGTTCGGAGCGCACCTTCCCGGGGTTCTCGCGGCCAGGCGGTCGTGCGGGGACTCGCAACTATATCGCGGTCATCTCTAGCGTGAATTGTTCGGCTTCGGTGTCGAAGTATGTGGCCGAGCGTTTCCGCGGCCCCGATTTCGCTCGCCAGTTTCCCGGGGTGGATGGCGTGGTGGCATTTACCCATAAGAGCGGGTGCGCCATGCCAGACAACGAACCGACCCGGCTGTTGCAGCGCGTGTTGGCCGGGATCGCGCGTCATCCCAACATCACCGGCTACGTCCTCATCGGACTCGGTTGCGAAGTGAACCAAACCGACCGTCTGGTGCGCGATTTCTCGCTCGATCAGCTTGCGCCGGGTGAGGTCATGCCGACGGTGATGAACATTCAGACCCAGGGAGGCATCGCGAAGACCATTGAGGCGGCCACCAAGGCGGTGGAACGATTGCTTCCAGTGTCTTCTGCATTGCGTCGCACGCCGCAGCCGTTGAGTCGGCTCACGCTGGCCATGAATTGTGGCGGCTCGGACGGCGCCAGTGGCATCACGGCCAACCCTGCGCTCGGCGTCGCCAGCGATGAACTGGTCCGACATGGCGCCGCGAGTGTGCTGGGTGAGACTCCGGAGATTTATGGCGCGGAGCATCTGCTGACCCGCCGGGCGATCTCACGCGAGGTCGGTGAGAAACTGGTGTCGCAGGTGCGTTGGTGGGAGGACCACGCGCGGCTGCACAATGCGTCGATCGACAACAACCCGAGCGTCGGTAACAAGGCCGGCGGCCTCACCACAATCGTAGAGAAGAGCCTCGGCGCGGTGGCCAAGGCGGGACAGGCGCCGCTGTCGGCGGTGTACGGGTACGCGGAGCCCATTGATCGCCCCGGACTCGGGTTTATGGACACGCCCGGATTCGATCCGGTGAGTATGACCGGCCTGATCTGCGGCGGCGCCAACGTGGGCGTCTTCACCACGGGCCGCGGTAGTGTGTATGGCTGTAAACCCGCCCCATGCATCAAGGTCGCCACCAATACCACGCTGTTTGATTGGATGCGCGACGACATGGACATCAACGCCGGTACCATTATTGATGGCACTGAAACTCTGGAGCAGGTGGGACACCGGATCTTCGAGGAGATCCTTGCGGTGGCTGGTGGCAAGCAGACCAAGAGCGAGGCGCAGGGCTTGGGTGACGAGGAGTTTGCACCTTGGTTGTTGGGGCCGGTGTTCTGATCCCGACACCTGGAGACGGAGAAGGGGCTCAACCATAGATGAACACAGATGGACACAGATTTGGGAAGGGAACGCGGTCGCTGACGGAACGACTGGCATTGCGCGTGACGCGAGCTGAGGGGCATCCTTTTCGCATGGTTCCCCGATTCTGCGGCGTGGCAGTTTGCTGGCTGGTGTTCCTGCTCACCTTGAGTTTACGCGCCGTTTCTGCGGAGCCAATGCGCGTATCGTGGACCAACCGGATTTTGAGCGTTCACTCCGATCGGCTGCCCCAGGAAAAACTCGAAATCCTGTACCTGGAGGCCTTCCTTCGCCCGGGCGCCAATCAACGTGAGTGGGGGCGCACTGTGATGCCGCATCGCACCACGCTAATCGGGACAAACGCGGCCGGCACCGAGCTGCGTTTCCTGACCCTGGTGGAACCGGCCGTGGAGGTTCGACACGAGGTTCGGGCACGCGCGGACGAATTGGAGTTCACCTTCGAATTTCGCAATCGCGGGGCAACGAATTCCGAGTTGCAGTGGTTCCAGCCGGCCTGCATTCGGGTGGATGGCTTCACCGGGCGCGATCAGAAGGGCTACACCGAACGCAGTTTTGTTTACACGGCCAATGGCCGGACATTTCTCAGCCAGTTGCACCGCACCGAGGTGGCGTTGTATCGAGGAGGGCAGGTGTTCCTGCCG
>CAITMP010000655.1 GCA_903893525.1 uncultured Acidobacteriia bacterium
ATCCATACAGTGGCAGGCGCAAGCCGAAACCTTGGCTGCCGTGGCCGTCCTCGCAACCTTGGTCACCACGTTCGCTGCTGTAGTTGTTGCATTGCCCGGGGCTGCCGAGGTCTTGACAGCTCCTTTCGGCCTAGGTCGGGATCAGAAGCCGAGCCCTTTACAATTCACTGCTCTCCTCGGAGGGATTGCACTTGTCATCACCGCGATCTCATGGGGGGCCATGAAGCTCTGGCAGCACCACATGCGCCGACCCCTCTCCGGCACCAAGCCCAACACCTCCTAGTTTCCGTTGTGGGGCAGGGTGGCACCCTGCGCGGCGGTCGGCGACCGGCGCACGCGCCCAAGGGCGCGCTGCTTGTGGGGCAGCCATTCTTGGCTGCAGCCTGCTTTCAGCAGGCCATAACCGTACCTCCCGGAGCGTCAGCATCTAACCTCGAACCGCTCAACAAATCGCCCGAAAGCCAACCAAATGCCCGAACTACTTGTAAGAGTCGAAGCGGTAAACTTGGATTCCTTTGTGTACGACACCCAGGACATCTCCACCGTCCGGGGCGGGGGACTTCTCCTCCTGGACATGGCAGCCGATCTGGAAACCGCCCTCGGCGCGCAATGCGGCCTGACCAAAGTTTTTACCGCCGGCTCCATCGGTCTGTTCCATGCCGAATTCGGCGACGCTGACACCATCAAGGCCTCCATCCGCCAATGGATCTCGAACAAGCCGGCCCTCCGGGACGCAACCATTCTGGTGGACGCATCCGAAATCTCCACCGGCTTCGCCGATGCCCACTCCAACGTTCAATCCCAAATCCGATGGCATCAAATGCAGACTCCGTCCCTCGTTTACCCCACCACGCTCGACCAGGATCGGATTTGCCACTATGACCGGGTCCGCCCGGCGGCGCAAACCATTCCCGATAAAGGGGGTTCCAATGGCGAACGGGTACCCGTCAGTGCGGCAACCAAGCGTCGCCAGGATTACGGTCGGGATGCACGACGGAATTTCTACCACCGCGAAGCGGGTGTACCCGGCCATTGGAACTACACCGATAACCTTGAAGAGCTGACAAACAATCCCGGCATGGGCAATCTCCACCACAAGATGGCCTTGATCTACCTCGACGGCAACAAGTTCTCCGCCCTGTTCAACTGCAACGACCGCGACGAACTCGGCAACCGCTCCCGCGTCGTGCGCGCCAACCAACGTTCGGTCCTCCACCACATACTCAATGGGCTCTACAACACCCAGGATGACGCGGTCCTTCGCGTCGAAACCCTACTCTGGGGTGCCGACGAAATCATTTGGGCTGTTCCCGCCTGGCTCGCTTGGTGGTGGATGAACGAATTTTTCACCCATTACGGGCGTCTCGGCCCTTGGGAAATCGAAGGCCGGACCGTTCTCACCACCAACTCCTACGGGGGCACTTACCCCCTCACCCACGGAGCGGCCATCGTTTTCTGCCACCATGACGCCCCCATCCAGCGTGTGATTCAATTGGCCAGAAACCTTGCCGACTGGCCGAAAGAGAAAGGCCAGGTGAACACCTTCACCTACCAAGTTCTCGAAAGCTTCGACCATTTGGGCGAAGACGCTGGCACCGCCCGTCTCGCCCGCATCCCCAG
>CAITMP010000656.1 GCA_903893525.1 uncultured Acidobacteriia bacterium
CAGATCGCTTCCGGTCTGGCATCGGCTCACGCGCTGGGACTGATCCACCGGGACATTAAACCAGCCAATATCCTGCTGGAAAAAGGATTTGTGCAGAAGGTCAAGATCACCGATTTCGGACTGGCCCGTGCCGCCGACGACGCGAGTATGACACAAAGCGGGACGATCGTTGGTACGCCGCTGTACATGGCCCCGGAACAGGCGAAAGGAGCGACTCTCGATGCGCGAGCCGACCTGTTCAGTCTCGGCAGCGTGCTGTATGCCCTGGCGACAGGCCACGCCCCCTTCCGAGCCCGCACGGCAATCGCGGTGCTCCGCCGCGTGGCCGAGGATACACCACGTCCGATGCAGGAAGTCATTTCCGACATCCCGGACTGGCTGGTCGCCATCGTCAATAAACTGCTGGCCAAGCAACCCGACGACCGCTTCCAATCCGCTCAGGAGGTGGCCGACCTGTTGTCAAAATGCCAGGCCGAACTGCAAACCACGGGAAGCGTCAAATCGATCGCAGGTCTGGCGGGGCCTGCCGCCGCGCCAGCCTTTCCGAACGCCGCGAAACCGGTCATTGCTCCTCAGACTCCCGTACCCGGACCAATTCCAGCCAGGGGAAATGCTTCTCGCGCCCCAAGTCAAGCGGGAAAATGGGTCCTGGCCGGACTGCTTCTACTGGCGATCGGCGGCTTCCTTTATCCGTGGCTGCGTCTTGAGCTCGCGGGCCGGGCCAGTTTCAAAAACCTGACCCGGGATGGTGACACCCACATCGAGTTCCTGCAAAACGGTCAGGTGATCGGCGAGCAGACCGGCTATGGCCAGGTCGAACTTCCCGCCGGGGACTACGACATCCGGCTTACGAAACCAGACACGACACAGGGGATCTACAATGCCATCGTGACACGTCGGAACTGGATGAACCAGACCGACACCGTGACGCTCGACTCGCCGCCGCAGAAATTTTCCGTGAAGGCCGGAGAACGGATTGAGTTCATGGTTGCGTATATGAAGCCGTCTGACACGGCCATAACGGCCAACGTTACACAGCCCACTCCGACCATGACCCCCGCCCAATCCGAACGGGAACTGGCCGAATGGCTGATCAAGCAGCCGGGCGTGGAATCAATGCACTTGTATCGTGAAGACGGCAGTCCTGCGGCACTATCACTCAAGACAGGCGACAAACTGCCCGATGGGGAATTTTTCGTCACCGATCTGGACTGGCGAGAAGCCGATGCGATCACCGACGACGACCTGACCAGGATTGGAATGGCCCAGCGGCTCGGCACCCTCAATTTGAACGGGAAGAAGTTGGCGATGCCCAAGGTCACCAATCGCGGTCTCGATCAGTTGCTCAGCCCCTCGGTCTGTCAGAGTCTCACGTCTCTTGGGTTGCCGAGTCTTACCAATGTGACCGAGGAAGGGTATCTGGCCCTTAACCGCGCGAGCAAACTCAAGGCTCTTCGTCTCTATCTCCAGCAATCAGGCAAGGGTGCCTTCCTCTCGAAGCTGACCGATCTTCGCGAGCTTGGTGGACTGACCATATTCGGCCGCCACGGTGAACGAAACACGATTCCCGGCGGCTGGATTGCCACGCTCACCGACCACATGCCGAAGCTTGACACCTTTATGGTCGACGGCAGCCCGATGACCGGGGCCGACCTCGGGGCACTCGCCAAACTGCCACTCCGCGTCCTAGGGATCACCGCCGGCGACCTGACCGACGACGACCTCGCTCCGATCGGCGATATGACTGGCTTGAAGAGTCTGAGCCTTTACATCATGCCGAAGATCACCGACCGAGGGGTCGAAAAACTCTCCGCACTTCGTCAGCTCGAAAATGTCTCTTTCGCGGGCACAGGGGTTGGTGACGGGGCATGCAAGATCCTGGCAAGGAATTCCAAGCTGAAGGAGGTTCTCCTGAATGGTACCCAGGTCACGGATGCGGGACTGCAAGAATTGACCGGTTTGAAGGAGTTAAACTGGCTCGATGTTGGTAGTTGCCCACATGTGACAGTCCAGGGCTTCGCTCACCTCGCCGTGTTGCCGAAACTCCAACAACTCTACGCCAACGGTTGCATGGGCCTGAACAATGATGCGCTCCGGGAGATCGTGAAGATTCAGGGACTGACGACTCTCAGCGTAATCGGCAACGGCGACCGGATTACAGACGCCGGCCTCGAATCGCTTGCCAAGATCGGCAGCCTGACCGACCTCCAGATCCAAAGCAACCCCCAGCTCACCGAAGCCGCCGTGCGGAAGCTTCAGGCCGCGTTACCGAAGTGCAAGATCACATCCGACTTCCCCAACATCACGCAGCCCACTCCGGCCATGACCCCCGCCCAATCCGAACGGGAACTTGCCGAATGGCTGATCAAGCAGCCAGGGGCGAGAATTACACTGGTCTTCGAAGACGGCAAGTATCTCGAATTGAAGACCGGCGACAAGCTGGCTAACGGGACGTTTTTCATCTTCCGTCTTTCATTGAATGCAGACGAATTGATGACTGACGAAGGTCTTGCCCGGATCAGCCAAGCGGAGCGGCTGAACGATCTGACCCTCTGGGGTCAACAAGGCCTTGAGCTTAGCAAGGTCACCGGCAAGGGGCTGGATCGACTCTTCAGCCCCGCAGTTTCCCGGA
>CAITMP010000657.1 GCA_903893525.1 uncultured Acidobacteriia bacterium
CGTTACATGCGACTACGATGCCGAAAACAGACGCTGCAAGAAATTCGTCACTACCTATCAGAACGGCTCAATCACGGCCCAGGACCACATCACGTTTCTCTGGGACGGCTGGGATATGATCTACGAGCGCCACCAACAGCCAAGCGGCCTCACAACCCTGGAGCGCAAATACGTATGGGGACCCGACCTCAGCGGCAGCCATGGCGGAGCCGGCGGTGCGGGCGGCCTGTTGCTCATCCGCGAAACAAGGGGCACGCAAACCAAGGACTACTACCCGCTCTATGATGGATGCGGGCATGTCATCGCCCTTGCGGATAGCAACGGCAACCTCGTCGCGGAATATGCCTACGGCCCGTTCGGCGAACTCATCCACGCCAACGGCCCGATGGCACAGGCCATCCCGATCCGTTACGCCACGAAGTATTACGATAGCGAGATGGGCCTCTATTACTTCGGCCAGCGCTATCTCGACCCCATAACCGGCCAATGGATCAGCCGCGAGCCACTGGGGGAAGATGAGTCGTTGAATTTGTATGCCTATTGCGGGAATGATCCGGTGAACGCAGTGGATGCGCAGGGTGAGGCGGAATACAGAATCAATCCCGGATCCCAGCCACAGCTGCTAAACAAGGCAGAAAACATTTGGAAGCTTGTCTATGACATTCAGGTTAACAAAGGCTGGTTCTCCGATAACTGGCAGGATGCTGGGCAGATGGAGCTTCCGGGTGCCACACTTAGCACCATGGATGCAGCCAAGAGATACCTCGGAATGGAGCGTTATCACAACGAATTCGCCAAAGACGAAAGCTTGGTGAATAGTTGTCTCGATGTGGCCAAAACCGGTGAACTTCTTGGAAAGGTCCGGTTCTGGTCCGAAGTTATTCCGGGCGGCGGCTCCGGTGTTGCATTCAGCGACGGGAAGTATGGCAAGGCGTCTGTGTTGTTAGTGAAAGATGTGGGCCTCACCTTGACCGGCGCGAAATGGATGGGTGCCTCGAAAACGATGAGGCAGTTAGCCTTGAGCTCTGCCGCATTCGGAGGCTTGAATGGCGCTACCACCAGCATAGTGGACATCTCCTACAACCGTGTGGAGGCGCTGATCGAAGGGCACCAATATGATGGAACGCTTTCGGAGGATACATGGATGGTTCTTAAAAGTGCTGGTGCGGGCGCTGCTATCGGTGCCGTGCTGGGGCCGACTGCGAGGGTGATTCAACTCAAAGGGCGCATTGGCAAAATCCTTGCCGCAAAGGCGGCAGCACCAGAACTTAGAACGGTAACATCGTGGGCCAGCGAAGGTATTACGCCAGACTTAAATCCTGGACGATGGGTTCAACTTGGTGAGGCAACCCCGTCGAACTTCCTGAAAACTGGTCTTCCGGGACCCAAGGCGTATTTTCAAAGTGAAGCTCCATTCTTGCGACTAGAGAGTTCCAATGTTCCTTTCCCGAACTCCATTACGGGAGCTGTTCCAAAGACCTCGCTGCAATGGCCGCAAGGCTGGGAAGCGTGGAAGGGAATCCTTGGACAACGTCAAATCAAGCCATGATAACCGCAATCATGTTCATAGTAGCAGTTCTGTTTGGGCTGAAAATTGCCTGGAACATTTTCACTCCTGTTGTCTTGGCGCGGAGATCACTTTCTGC
>CAITMP010000658.1 GCA_903893525.1 uncultured Acidobacteriia bacterium
CATGTTCCCGTACCAGCCGGAACCGGGACCGGGCTGGTAAAACTGTTTGTAGCCATTGTCAGGCTTGCCTTTCCCGCCCTGCACTTTAATTTTTGTCACACAGGCTGACTCATCAAGCTTGACACAGAGGGGTGCTCCATTCGCGGCGCAAAGGACGCGCCGAAGTTCAAGGACTACATCCTCCCGCTGATCTTCACCAAACGCCTGTGCGACGTCTTTGAGGACGAGCTGAATCGAATCGCAGCGGAAGTCGGCTCGAGGGCGAAAGCCTTCAAGTTGGTACAGCACGACAAGACGCTCGTCCGGTTTTATCTGCCCCTTCAGCCGCTGAATCCAGACGACGCGGTCTGGTCGGTAATCCGAACCGGCAAAGACAGCACGCGGGCCGCCGGTGAGAATTATCTGGAGAACCTCGGCCAAGAACTGACGACGTACCTTCGCACAATCGCCGATGAGAACGCGCTTCTGAAGGGCATCATCGACCGCGTCGATTTCAACGCAACAACGCACGGTGTTCGCGACATCGATGACAACCGCCTCTCCAACCTGATCGAACGGATCAGCGAGAAGCGACTCGGCCTCGGCGATGTTGAGGCCGACATCATCGGGCGCAGCTACGAGTACCTCATCCGGAAATTCGCAGAAGGCGGAGGCCAAAGCGCTGGCGAGTTTTATACACCCGGCGAAGCGGGGGAGGTGATGGCGCTCATCATGGACCCGGAGCCGGGCATGACCGTCTACGATCCGACGTGCGGCTCCGCTGGTCTCCTCATCAAATGCGAACTCGCGCTTGAGCAGAAGATCAAGGTGTCAGGAAAGCAGAACACAGCGCCGCTCAAGCTCTACGGCCAGGAGTCCACCGCGACCACGTGGGCGATGGCCAACATGAACATGATTATTCATGACATGGAAGGCGAGATCGAGCTTGACACAGAGGGCCATCGAAGAACATCTGGACAAAGAACTCCGTCTTCGCCCGCAGGGCATCAAGGTTCTGAGCCTGTTCTTTATCGATACTGTCGAGCATTACCGCCGCTACAACGCGGACGGCTAAGGTGAAGGGTAAGTACGCGGTCATGTTCGAAGAGGAATACCGCAAGGCCGCGGCCTACAGGAACCTTACGCAGGTATTCGATGTGGGGGAAGACGCGGTGATTGCAGTGAATGCGTGCGTCCGACGCCACATCAATCACAAGCTGCAATAGACTCAATCTATGTCCATCCCGGATTTCAACTTACTGGTAACCCTTGACGCTGTGCTCGCGGCAGGAAGCGTCGCGGGTGCCGCCAGGCAGTTGAAGCTTAGTCCCTCTGCGATGAGCCGGTCGCTGGCGCGGTTGCGAGAGACGACAGGCGATCCGCTTCTAGTCAGAGCCGGACGCGGGCTGGTCCCCCACACCCCGGGCGATCGAACTCCGCGAGCGTGTCAGTCAACTCGTTCAGGATGCAAGAGTGGTTCTGCGCCCTGCTGAGAAGATCAACCTCAAACAGCTCCTGAGGACGTTCACGCTGCGAAACAGTGAAGGTTTTGTGGAGAACTTCGGACCGGACCTGATCGCCCGCGTCAACGAGGAAGCTCCCGGCGTGCGGTTGCGCTTCGTGCAGAAACCAAACAAAGACAGCGCGCCGCTCCGCGAAGGGACCGTCGATCTGGAGACAGGTGTTGTGGAAAATACGACGGCTCCCGAGTTGCGTACGCAGGAATTGTTTCGGGACCACTATGTTGGCGTAGTGCGAATGGGGCATCCGCTGAGCAAGGGCAAGATCACGCCCGTTGGCTATGCGGCGGGCGGTCACATTCATGTCTCGCGGGACGGCTTGGACAAGGGCCCGATTGATGAAGCTCTGGCGGCATTCCAGTTGGAACGGAAGATCGTCACGATTGTTGGCGGTTTTTCGACCGCTCTGGCCCTCGCTCGGGCGTCCGATTTGATTGCAAGCGTTCCCGAACGGCATACAGGGGTCCTGCGTGCCGGAATGTATAGTTTTCCAATTCCGGTCCCAACCCCGCAGTTTACCGTCTCATTGCTCTGGCATCCACGGCTGGATGCCGATCCGGCGCACCGCTGGTTGCGCGGCCTAGTTCTGGCTAGCCTTTGAGAAACTCGCGGACGATCTGGCCCCGAACCCGTTGCACCCACTCCTGACGCCGTGTCGCGCGCGGCCCGTCGGCTCCTGAACAACAAGCGGACGATCTGGCCCCGAACCCGTTGCTCCCACTCCTGACGCCGTGTCCCGCGCGGCCCGTCCGCTCCTGAACAACAAGCGGACGATCTGGCCCCGAACCCGTTGCTCCCACTCCTGACGCCGTGTCCCGCGCGGCCCGTCCGCTCCTGAACAACAAGCGGACGATCTGGCCGCGAACCCGTTGCTCCCACTCCTGACGCCGTGTCCCGCGCGGCCCGTCCGCTCCTCGGCGATTCGTTGAATATAGCGTCAAGCGCACGTATATAGTGCGCGTGCTGCGTCTTCCGCTATGTGAAATTCACTGCTACCTTTGGGCAGAGCGAAAGGAAAACATGTCGAGGAATACTCTTGAAACGTTCATTGACGGGATACGGTGGGTTTGGGGACCCCTTAGCACCGAGGTGGCCGCTGGTTGTAGCGAGCATTTGCTGGAACTGCTCAAAGCGCCGCCCACCGAGGAATGGTTGGCGGCGCTGCACAAGGAGGCTCCGGCCAACCAAGAGCTCTTCCGGGACCCGACACATGGCTTCGTCCTGTTAGCCCACACGGAACAGGAAGGGCTGTATAGGCCACCACATGACCACGGCAGGGGGTGGGTTATCTATGCGATCCAGCAAGGTGAAATCGAGATGGAAACTTACGCCCGGATGGAGCACCCGGACGGCAGCGTGGAACTCGTGAAGAGGGGGGCCACGCTTGTACGTCCTGGACAGGTCCAGGTGTATCTGCCCGGAGACATTCACGACACCCGATGTATGACCGGGCCCGCACTTCTGTTCCGCTTTACCGAGCGGGATTTGAAGAAGGAGGACAAAGAAGAACATCGAGTGACGCGTTACGTGGAGCGAAACGGCAAGTGGACTGTGGGAACACCATGACCTGCGAATCCATGTCGGGGATACCCCGTCGGCGAGAGGAAAACCAAGCGATCCACCCGGCCGACCGGCGGTGCCATGTCGCATTCAAATAGGCTGGCCGCAATTGCCGCTGTGTTGGGTGCAATGGTGCTTGTGGTACTGGACGCGGCCTTCGCGAACGTGGCACTGCCAACGATTGCGCGATCACTGCAGGTGGTACCGGCAATGTCGGTCTGGATAGTCACCGCCTACCAAACGGCCCTGCTTATAGCCCTGTTGCCGTGCGCAGCGCTTGGGGAAAGTCTGGGTGCCCGGCGTGTATTTACGGCTGGGCTTGCCTTGTTTCTCGGAGCGTCGGCGCTGTGCGCGTTGTCCCCGTCCCTGCCGTGGCTCGTAGCGGCCCGCTTCGTCCAAGGGCTGGGGGGTGCAGCCGTCCTTGCGCTTGGCGTCTCACTCCTGCGCTTCGTGGTCCCCGCTGGACAACTGGGCGACGCAATAGGCTGGAACGCCCTCGCCGTTGCCTTGTCATCTGCTGCAGGTCCGACGATTGGCGCGACGATTCTGGCTGGCACGAGCTGGCCATGGCTGTTCGCGGTGAACGTGCCGTTGGGTGTGTTGGTGCTGTTCGCCGCGCGCGCGCTACCGACTGTTAGAGGCACGGCGCGCCGACTGGACCTGTTCAGTGTGGCGCTCAATGCCGGGGCCTTTGCGTCGTTGGTCGTTGGCTCGGAGTTGTTGGCAGCACGTCCGGCGCGGGGTATCGTTCTACTCGCCGCGGCGGCAGTTGCAATGGTGTCGCTGGTTCGACGGGAGGCACCAAAGGAGGTGCCGCTAATCCCGATAGACCTGCTCCGCTCCGGTTCATTCCGAATTTCAGTCATTGCCTCGGTCTGTTGTTTTTCCGGCGTGTCCGCGGCCATGGTGGCGCTGCCTTTCTATTTGCACCACGGTCTCGGGCAGGACGCCTTGACGACTGGGCTGTACATGACGCCGTGGCCAATGACCGCAGCTTTTGCTGCCCCGTTTGCGGGCCGTCTCGCGAACCGTGTGTCGACCGCCTTGCTGTGCGCCGCAGGCGGGGGGTGTCTGGCGGTTGGTCTCCTCGCTGCTGCCCTTTGGCCGCTACAGGGTCACCCGCTCCTGCTCGGACCGTTCTCCATGTTGTGTGGGCTCGGCTTCGGCCTTTTTCAGGTGCCCAACAACCGGAATATGTTCCTCGCGGCTCCGCTTGAGCGTAGTGGCGCTGCCGGTGGCATGCAGGGCACCGCGCGGTTGGCGGGCCAAACATCAGGTGCGATTGTGATGACACTGCTGTTCACGCTGACATCGGTCGATGAGGCGCCGAGGATCGGTCTTGGGATCGCAGCGGTGTTGACGTTGACGGCCGGACTTGTGAGTGCACTGCGGGTCAGGCCAATGGATTGGACGGGAGCCCAAGGAGATGGCCGGAGAGGGTGACGGGTAACTGCGAAACAAGCGGACGACTTGGCCGCGATCAGTTTCACCCGCTCCCGATGCCGTGCCGCGCGCGGCCCGTCCGCTGTGGGGTCACGTTTGGGTGGTCGGGCCAGAGCGCCGCTACACGGAGGTCCGCGACCTCCGCGCATACTACCAGCCTGCCGCAGAACAGGTTAGAGGCCGGTCATCCTTTCGATGTGCTCGGGGTAACGGTCGCCGACCACGTTTGCAGCTGCGGCGTCGATCCGGATTCGTTCGTCGACGGTGAGTTCCAAGGATGCTCCACCCAAATTTTCCTCCAAGCGGTGGAGTTTGGTGGTGCCGGGAATCGGGACAATCCACGGCTTCCGCGCCAGCAGCCATGCCAGCGCCACCTGTGCGATTGTGGCCCCTTTCGGTGCCGCGATGGCTCCGAGGAGATCCAGCAACGCTTGGTTCGCCGCGCGCGATTCCGCCGAGAAGCGGGGGAGGATGTTGCGGAAATCCGTGCCGGAGAACTCGGTGGACGCGTCCATCTTGCCGGTCAAAAATCCTTTGCCGAGGGGGCTGTAGGTGACAAAACCGATGCCCAATTCTTCCAATGTAGGGATGATCTCCAATTCCGGACGACGCCACCAGAGCGAATATTCACTCTGCAACGCGGTAACCGGCTGGACGGCATGGGCGCGGCGGATGGTGCCCGCACCGGCTTCGGAGAGTCCGAAATGCTTGACCTTGCCCTCCGCGATCAGGTCCTTGACGGCACCGGCGACGTCTTCGATGGGGACGTTGGGGTCCACGCGGTGCTGGTAGAAGAGATCGATGGCGTCGACGCGGAGGCGCTGGAGGGAGGCTTCGGCGACGGCCTTGATTTGCTCGGGGCGGCTGTTCAGCCCGATGTAGCCCGGCTCGCCGTTGGGTTTCATTTGGAATCCGAACTTGGTGGCGATTGCGACTTGGCCGCGGAAGGGCTCCAGCGCCGAGCCAACCAAGGTTTCGTTGGTGTAGGGCCCGTAAACCTCAGCAGTATCAAAGAAGGTGACGCCCTTCTCGACGGCGGCATGGATGAGCGCGGTCATGGCCGCGGTGTCCTCGGGCGGACCGTAGCCGAAGCTCATCCCCATGCAGCCGAGGCCGAGGGCCGAGACTTCCAGATTGCTGTTTCCAAGTTTGCGTGTCTGCATGTTATTAGGCCTTGAGCAGTTCCTTCACGTTGGCGGGCTTGAACGGCAGTTTGCGGGCTGGCTTGCCGGTGGCGTCGTGGATGGCGGCGGCGATTGCGGGTGCGGCGAGCGCATTGGCGGCTTCCGAACCCTGGCCGTAGTTGCCGACCTCTGGTCGGTGCAACAGGACGACCTTCATTTCGGGCATTTCCGACATTTTGAGGATCGGGTAGCTCAGCCAGTCCTTGCTGGTGACCCCGCCCTCGTCAAAGGTCATTTCCTCATGCAGGGCGTGGCTGATGCCCATGATGATGCCGCCCTCCACCTGCCGTTTGAGTTGTAGGGGGTTGACCACGATGCCGGGGTCCACCACCATGGTGACCTTTTCCACCACGACCGCGCCCGTGGAAGGCGTCAGCGCAATTTCGCACGCACAGGCCCAGTAGCTGCCAGTGCGGAACATCACGGACACGCCCCGGCCGCGGACGGGCGTCGATCCGGTTGCGGTTGCCTGGAGACTGGGGGAATGGCGCGTGACCCAGCCGGATTCGTCGCGGAGGCGCTGCAGGAGCGTTTTGACCCGCTCCTCCCTGGCATGGTCGAGCCGGAATTGGATGGGATCGGCACCTGCGAGCGCGGCAGCCTCGCTGATGGCGACCTCACGGGGGAAATTCTGCTGGTATTGGCCAGGGGTGCGCATGCTGTGGTCGCGGAGGCCAACGGCGAGGGGGGATTCGCGCTGTCCAACCTGCCACGTGCCGTGGGCGCGCTCCTCCAAGTTCAGGACGCCATCGTAGATCCAGGCGTCGGAATTTCCGTTGACGGTGTTGTTGAGGCGGGCTCCCTTGTCGCTGGGGGCATCCATGGTGGGCAGGCCGGCGAGGACGGCACCGATGGGGCGGTCGTCCTGCATGGCGGGCATGTAGTGGTCGATCTCGTAGGCGGCGATTTTGCCGTCGGCACCGAGGCCGATCTTGACGTCGGAGTACCCGGCGGCTGACTGGGTGGACCACTGGAAGTCCTCGTCGCGCATCCATTGGACGCGGACGGGACGCCCGAGTTCCTTGGCGAGAATGACGGCCTCGTCCTCGGCACCGGCGTTGCCGCCGTTGGAGCGGCCATAGTGTCCGGGGCCGGAATAGGTTTTCACCACCACCTTGTCCACGGGGAGGCCGAGCATAAGCGCCAATTGGCCACGCAACGCCTGGGGATTCTGGTTGTGGGTGTGGACGGTGATGGTGCCGTCCGGGCGGATTTCGGCCATCGCCATGGTGGGTCCGAGCGGGGCGTGCTTCATGTACGGCATTTCGTACGTGCCGGCATGCCTTTTGGGAGCCGACTGCATGGCGGAATTCACATTTCCCGCGCTCTTGGCGCTGCGGCTGACGGAGGCGGACTTCCAATCGGCATCCTGGCGGAAGTAGCGGAACAGGTTTGCGGTGCCGGGGAGTCCCTTCCACGGGGACCATTTCGTGTCGCCCGCAACTTGGCGGGAGGCCCGGATTGCCTCCCACTCGGTGGGTGCAACAACGCCCACCAGGTTGCCCTTGACGACGACCTGGGAGTTCGGAAAGCGCTTTTTGTCCAACTGTCCGACGGAGACCAGCTTGGAGCCGAGCGTGGCGGGATGGACCATGCGCGCGTGGAGCATCCCGGGGACGCGGACGTCGGTAACCCAAGTCTCCTTGGCCATCACCTTGGAGGGGATGACGCTGTTTTTGAACGACTTGCCTACGATGGAGTACTGGGCGACCGGTTTCATGGGCGGATTGCCGCTGACCACGAGGCCGAACATGCTGGTCAGGTCACCCGTAACCGGGATGGTCAGTTTGAGGCTTTGGTCCTTGACCAATTCGCCGTAGGTGCTGGACTTGCCGCCGCCGGAAACAACTCCGGCGCGGGTGGTGATTTGTTCCTTGGGGACGCCGAAACGTTGCGCGGCGAGTTCGAGAATCGCTTGGCGGGTATACGCCGCCGCTTTCCGGAGGTTGCCGACGCCGCGTCCGAGAAGGTCGAAGGTGCCAGACCCGTCCGGCGTGGTGTCGGTGTCGCCCGCTACGACGGTGGTGATGCTTTCGTAGGTGGCATCAAGCTCTTCGGCGACGATCTGGCGGTAGGCGGTGTAAACCGAGCTTTGGCCGAAATCGCATTTGCCCGTGCGGATGAGAATGGTGTTGTCGGCGTGGATCTCGATCCAGGACTCCGGCAGGCCGGCGTTCATGGAGTGGCCGGTGGCGGCGGCGGCGGCAAGATCCGCGTGGAGGAAACCGATTCCGGCGATCAATGCTCCGCCGGTTCTTAGGAAGCCGCGGCGGTTGAGTTCCGCTCCATGGATGTTCGTCTTGTTGCTCACTTCGCACCCCCTTTGGTCATGAGAGTTGAGGCCAACCGCACCGCTTCGACGATGGCTGAATAGCTGCCGCATCGGCAAAGGTGGGGCGACGGACCGGAGGTTGTGAACGCGGCCTTGATTTCGGGGACGGTGGGATTCGGGGTCTTTTCGAGAAGTTCGGTGGCCTTGATCATCATGCCGCTCTGGCAGAATCCGCACAGGGGCGTCTGCTCCTCGATCCAAGCCTGCTGAACCGGGTGGATGGTGCGTTCGGCATCGGATGCGGAGAGGTGTTGCTGTTTGGCCCAGCGGGCCGGGAGACCTTCCAGTGTGGTGATTTCCTTGCCTGCGGCAGCGGAAGCGGGGGTGATGCAGGCCCGGATTTCCTTGCCATCCAGCAGCACGGAACAGGCTCCGCATTGGGCCAGTCCACAGCCGAACTGCGGGCTGGTCAGTCCGAGCTCATTCCTGAGGACATACAGCAGCGGGGTATCGACGGAAGACTCTATCTCGCGCTTTTTTCCATTTACAGTGACGGTCAGCATAAACCTCTCGTATTGAGCTTACGTCGGCGGGGCACGGGGACGGTAGCCCGATCCTTCCAGGTTCTTGCCTATTTCTCTTGCTGGCTTATGATGGAGCAATGACGTCGGAATTGAGGGCGCAGTTGTGCCGGATGATCGCCAAGTTTGTGGGGACGGCGGAGCGACTACCGACCGCAGTGCCGAGACTCTCCCTGCACCGCCGGACCGGACCGACCGAGCCGTGCTCGGTCACCTACGAGCCGAGCGTCATCGTCATCCCGCAGGGGAGCAAGAGGGTGGACTTGGGACGGACGTCGTTCATTTACGACCAGTCGCGATACCTGCTGACTTCCGTGGATTTGCCGATTGTCAGCCGCGTGGTGGAGGCCAGCGAGGACGAGCCCTGCCTTGCGATGATGCTGAAGCTGGATATCCCGCTGGTGCGGGAGTTGCTGGGCCAGAGGGAGGTCCAAGTTCCATTGATCAGTCCTTCCGATAGACCGGCCATGGGGACGGCGGAGTTGACTCCGGAGATTCTGGATGCGTGTTGCCGGCTGGTTGGGCTGCTGGAACGGCCCCTGGATATTCCGTTCATCGGGGGACTGATCGAGCGTGAAATTGTTTACCGGGTGCTGCAGGGGCCGGAGGGCGCGAGATTGCGTGCCATCGCCACTTTGGGCGACCAGAGCCACCGGACCGCCAAGGCGATCGCCTGGCTGCGGTCGAACTACGTAAAGCCTGTGAAAGTGGAGGAGCTGGCGGAGGTTGCGGGCATGGGGGTTTCGACGCTGCACCACCACTTCCGGGCCATGACATCGATGAGTCCGGTGCAGTATCAGAAGAACTTGCGGTTGCAGTCCGCACGGGCTCTGATGTTGGTGGACGGCCTGGATGCGGCCAGCGCCGCGTTCGAGGTCGGGTATGAAAGCGCGACCCAGTTCAGCCGGGAGTACAGCCGGTTTTTCGGTCAGCCACCAATGCGGGATGTCCGGACGCTGCGGGTGGCCAACGCGGCTTAGAGTGCCAAACGGGGCGGTTGACACGGCGGCAAATCCTTCACTACACTGCCTATGTGGCACCGAGTGCCAAACAAGCCTGAGGATCACCGATTTCATGAAAAGAATACTTGCGTCCCTGCTTTTGGCGGGCACGGCGATTGCGACGGCTGCGGATGCGCCTTC
>CAITMP010000659.1 GCA_903893525.1 uncultured Acidobacteriia bacterium
ACCCAGGGCCTCGGGAGCCTGATGGTTGCCCCGGCCGTATACGCGTTCGGCCTGGTGGCCTTCGGCTTTCTCGGAATGGGCCCGGTGACCATCGCCGTCGACTCCTACGGACCTGTCACCGACAACGCCCAGTCCGTCTACGAGCTTTCCCTGATCGAGGAAATCAAGGGTATCAAGCAGGAAATCCGCTCCCAGTTCGGATTCGATCCCGACTTCAAGCGAGCCAAGGAAAATCTTGAGGAGAACGACGGGGCCGGGAACACCTTCAAAGCCACCGCCAAGCCCGTCCTGATCGGTACCGCCGTCGTGGGTGCCACGACCATGATCTTCTCGATCATCATGGCCCTGACCGATGGTCTCACGAGGGACCTGCAAAACCTCTCGATCCTTTATCCCCCATTCCTGCTCGGCATGCTCGCCGGCGGATCGGTCATCTATTGGTTCACGGGTGCCTCGATGCAAGCCGTGACGACAGGTGCCTACCGGGCTGTGGAATTCATCAAGGAGAACATCAAACTGGAAGGTGTTACCAAGGCATCGGTCGCCGATAGCAAGGCCGTGGTCGCAATCTGCACCCAATACGCCCAGGCCGGGATGTTGAACATCTTCCTCGCGGTCTTCTTCGCGACTCTGGCGTTCGCGTTCGCCGAGCCATTCCTCTTCATCGGATACCTGATTTCCATCGCCTTCTTCGGGCTTTTCCAAGCCATTTTCATGGCCAACGCCGGTGGTGCATGGGACAACGCCAAGAAGATTGTGGAAACCGAATTGAAGCAGAAGGGCACTCCCCTCCACGACGCGACCGTTGTCGGGGATACGGTCGGCGATCCGTTCAAGGATACCTCGTCGGTTGCGCTGAACCCGATCATCAAGTTCACCACCCTTTTCGGCCTTCTTGCCGTGGAACTCGCCGTTTCCTTGGAAGCAAAAATGGGTCCAGTGCCAGGACACGTGCTCTTTGGTGTCTTCCTGGCACTTGCACTGGTGTTTGTATGGAGGTCGTTCTACAGGATGCGAATTGTTGAAAAATAATGAACCGGCGGCCTAAAGTTTCTTTCCCGCCCAGCCGATAGTAGGGCATGCAATGTCCCAAATGCAGGTCCGAATTCCTGATGATCCGGATGAACAAAGGCTTGGAGCGGCTCCTGATCCTATTGACAGGACTCAGGGAGTACCGGTGCCGGGATTGCGACCAGTGCTTCCGGGCACCGGACCGACGCAAACGGCCACGCCCGGAGGGTGCACTTTCCATTCCCAAGGAGTTTGTGGGGTCCCGCCCGTGAGACGTCACAGGCGGAACACGCGTCGGCGGTTGGTCTCAGGCAATCTCGGGCCCGGCTGCCCGGAGCTTTTCGATGTCCTTCGCTTCCCCGACCACTTGGCATTGGGAACCGGGGAGAATCGCCCGGAGCAGGCCGGAAAGTACTGCCCCGGCACCCACCTCGAACCACCTTCCGACCCCGGCCGTGGAGAGGACGCCCATCGACTCCGCCCATCGAACCGGATTCGGGATTTGATTGTAGAGGCCCTCGCGCGCCTCGACGCCGAGACGGATTTCGGTGGCGGCCCAGTTGTTCACGAGCGGAACGGTCAGATCGGCGAAATTGGTGGAATCCAGTTCGGCCCGCATGCGCTGCTGGGCAGGTTGCATCAAGGGGCTGTGGAATGGGGCGCTCACGGGGAGTGCGATAGCCCGCTTGGCCCCGGCGGCCTTCGCCAATTCCATCGCGCGTTCGACGGCGGCTTTGTGGCCCGCGATCACGATCTGGTCGGGGGAGTTCAAGTTCGCCGCAGTCACGGTCTCGGACTGCGACGCTTGTTCGAGGATGGCTGGGAGTGCCTCGGGCCTCAGTCTGAGGATGGCGGCCATGGCTCCGACGCCTTCGGGTACGGCTTCCTGCATGAACCGGCCCCTTTTTCGTACAAGCCGCAATGCGTCCGCAAATTTGAGCGAGCCCGCCGCCACAAGCGCCGAATACTCGCCAAGGCTGTGGCCCGCCACGTAGTCGGGCTGTCCAACTTCGGACAGGAGCACAGACCAAGCCGCAACGGAAACGGCCAGTAGCGCCGGCTGGGTGTTCTCAGTCAGTTTGAGGTCGGCCTCGGGTCCTTCAAAACACAAGGTAGAGAGCGCGAATCCCAATGCGTCGTCGGCTTCCTCGAAGCAGGCTCGGGCTGCGGGAAAATTCTCTGACAGGGAGCGTCCCATTCCAGCGAACTGGGACCCTTGACCGGGGAAAAGAAATGCTGTCTTCATCATTCAGGCGTTCCGGGTAAAACTCTCATTATCGTGCACGGACTGAGAAAGGATTGAAATTGGTGGTGCGGTCGTAAAAGTCAACATCCTCCTCCCGCTTCAGGTAACCCACAATCAGGTACGTGAGCGGCGTCGCAAGGACTTCGTAGACCACCTTGAAAACGTACCCGGAAACAATCAACTGGTACATGACGCCGAGAGGTTGGCCCCAGAAAATGAAAACAACCACAATCGTCGTATCCACCAACTGCCCCACGATGGTCGACCCGACCGTTCGAGTCCAGAGGTGGCGTCCGTTCGTCCATATCTTCATCTTTGCCACCGTGAGTGAATTTGCGAACTCCCCGGCCCAGAAGGCCAAAAGACTGCCGACCACATTCTTGGGAACTACGCCGAACACGGTCACAAACGCAGCTTGGTCCTTGAACTCGGGCGCGGCCGGCAACCAGATCGTGAATACACCGATCGCGACCATGATGGCGCTGGCCATGAATCCGGTCCAAATTGCCTTGCGTGATGCGGCGTACCCATAAACCTCGGTGAAGATGTCGCCAAAAATATACGTAATGGGGAACAGCAACTGTGCCGCGCTGAAGCGGAACCAACCCACGGCCACGAACTTCGGCGCAATCAGGTTCGACAGCAGCAGCACGACGATGAAAATGTTGATCAGGAGGTCCAGGTAACGGTATTGCCGCATGGGGTTGTAAGCTCAACATAACAGCATGCTCCCCGTTCCCTTCGACTGGCACGTCTTTCTCGGCATCGCGGCGAAAATTGCGTTTGCCTACGCGCTGGCCGTTCCCACCGGCTGGTGGCGCGAAAAGCAGGGCCACGCCATCGGAATCCGTACTTTTCCAATTGTTGCAATGGCCAGTTGCGGCTACATGCTGATCTTCGGGGACGTAAAGGGCACTGAAGGGCTTACCCTGAATTCCCATATCCTGCAGGGCCTCGTGGCCGGCATCGGCTTCATCGGCGGTGGTGCCATTGTGCGGGACGGCACCAGCGTTCACGGCACCGCCACGGCCGCCAGCATCTGGAACACCGGTGCCATCGGAGCTGCGGTGGCAATGGGGCGCAACGAGGTCGCAGTCATCCTTGCCCTTCTGAACATCCTGACACTGGAGGCCCTGATTCCAGTAAAGAGGCATCTGGATTCGGGACCCGGCGACACTGGGAACCAGTGACGGAACCGTATCATGGAATCGTGCCCGTAGATTCCTCGGCGATCATCGCCCCAACCGCCCGGATACACCCCGACGCTTCCATCGGACCCCGTTCCCGAATCGGCGAATTCTGTATCGTCGAACAAGACGTCGCCATTGGTGCCGACTGCCTTCTGGAACCCTATGTCTTCGTCAAGCGCTGGACCTCTCTGGGCGATTCCAACGAAATTTCCGCCGGCACGGTTCTGGGCACCGATCCGCTCGACAAGAATTTCAAGGGCGACCGGAGTTACCTTAGGATCGGCAACTGCAACAAAATCCGCGAGCACTACACCATCTCGCGCGGAACGCAGCCCGAATCCGTCACAACCATCGGTGACGGCAACTACATCATGACCTCCGGCCACATCGCGCACAACTCCACCATTGGAAACCATACTGTGATCGCCAGTTGCGCCCTCATCGCCGGACATGTCGAGGTCGAGGACCGGGCCTTCATCTCGGGAGGCGTCGTTGTGCACCAGTTCTCAAAGGTCGGCAAGCTGGCAATGATCGGCGGCAACACGCGCGTGAACTTGGACGTGCCGCCATTTTTCCTCTACTCGGGTTTTGATGTTACCCCGATGGGAATCAATGCGGTCGGCTTGAAGCGGGCCGGATTCTCCCTCGCGCAGGTCACGCGCCTAAAAAAGGCCTACCATTTGCTCTACCGGGCCGGAATGAAGCTCGATGACGCCCTCGGGCGGATTGAGTCGGAACTCGCCGACGAGAATACACTGCATCTCGTGGCATTCATACGGCGCAGCCAGCGCGGCATTTGTCGCGAGCGCAGCGGTCACCGCCGGTAGTACTGCCGGCCGCCGTTGTGCGAGCCCATGTCCATCACTACCGCCACAACCAGGATGATCAAATTGATCCCCTCGATTGGCCTGTGCTGGCCGACCAGCCACGCATAGGCGATTGTCGTGATCGGCAGGAAGAAGAAACCAATCAGCGGTATCAGTACCCCGTCGTACGCCCGCGTAATCATGTGCGTGAAAAACCACATGCAAGCGAGCACAACACGGGGAAACGCCAGCGCGACCATCAGCAGGAGACAAGGCATCGTGTTCAGGATATCCTCTAATGATGACGTTCGATAGCCGCGCATTGTTCGCGGCAATTCTCCTGGCAACCAATCTCTTGTCGGCCAACGCCGCCGCGCAGCAGACGCCGCCGAAGGAATGGATAGATCCCGACACCGGCCACCGCGTGATCCGTCTCACTGACGAGCCCAACAGCGCCAGCCTCTACTTCAACCAGAACGGCTATACCGCCGATGGGAAGAAGATGGTCTACACGGTCCCGAACGGTATTCGCGTCCTGGATCTGGCAACCCGCGAAACCAAGGCCGTAGTGGAGGGCCGCGTTCGCATCATTGTCACCGGCCACAAAACCCCGAACGTCTATTACACCAAGGGAAATACCGTCTACTCCACCAATGTGGATACCCTGGCGACCCGCACAATCGGCGATATCCCCGCCCGCGGTTCCGTCGCCAGCGTCAACGCCGATGAAACGCTCATCGCCGGTACCTACACCGAAGCGGATAGTCCGGCCGAATACCGAGCGACCCCTCCAAATCCGGCGGCTCCGGCGGGCAATTCCCCGCAGACTGCCAATGGCCAGCCGCAAACCGTCGACCAGCCCCTCAACAAGGGCCAAATGATGGAGCGCCGCCTAGCCGCGCGCATTCCGCTGGTGTTGTTCACCCTCAATGTCCAGACTGGTGAGGTCAAACCGATCCTCCACAGCACCGACTGGATCAACCACCTCGAATTCTCCCCTACAGATCCCGCGCTGCTCATGGTCTGCCACGAAGGTCCTTGGCACAAGGTCGACCGCATCTGGACCATCAAGTCCGACGGCTCGGAACTCACCAAGATCCACAACCGCACCATGGAAATGGAAATCTTCGGCCACGAATTCTGGAACCACGACGGCTCCATCATCTGGTACGATCTCCAAACTCCCCGCGCCGAGGACTTCTGGCTGGCAGGCTACAACGTCAAGACCAAGGAGCGCATCTGGCAACATCTCCAGCGCAATGAATGGTCGATTCACTTCAACGTGAGCCGCGACGGAAGTCTGTTTTGCGGCGACGGTGGCGATCCCGGCCAAGTCGCGAAGGCCCCCGACGGGGAATGGATCTACCTCTTCCGGCCCCAACCGCGGAAAAACGAGGGGCTGACCGACCCCTCGTTCATCCGCACCGGTGTCCTAAAGGCCGAAAAGCTGGTCAACATGTCCAAGCACAACTACCGCTTGGAGCCGAATGTCAGCTTCTCCCCCGACCAAAAATGGGTAATATTCCGCTCGAACATGTTCGGACCAACCTACACCTTCGCCGTCGAGGTCGAGAAGGCGAAGCCCTAGTACCCTAGGGCTTGGGCGTGCCTGGAGCGGCTTTCGCGCGCGCCCATTCCTTCTGGAATTCCTGCTCCTTGGCCGCGACCCACGTCTTGTAGCCGTTGGGATCCACGAAAGCCATCTGGTCGCCAGCCTTCAACTTGGCGTATTTCGCCTTCAGGTTGAAGTACTCGCCATGCGCGCCCAGGAAGACATCGCACTTCATGCTGTTGAGGATCGCGAACGTCTTCACATAGTCGTCCGGGCGGTTGGGGTACTTCTTATCCCCCACCAGCACGTAACCCTTGTTTACATTCGGACTGCCCACAATTACGCACTCCAAGTTCTTTCCGCCCTCCTCCATCGTGGTGGTCCAAGTGGTGCATCCAGGCGTATGGCCGGGTGTCTTGTGGGCAATCACCCTCACCCCGCCAAGTTCCACCTTGTATCCGTCCCGCAGAATTCGGTCCACGTGGGTTGCCGGGCGTCCCTTTGCCACGCTCTCGACCTCCGACGCATCCTCATTCATCACCATCACAGTGGCCCCTGTTTCCTTCTTGACGTTGGCAATGGCCCCGTCATGGTCGGAATGGGCGTGACTGGTCAGAATGATGCTGATATTGCTGTACTTCAGCCCAACGCTGGCAATGCTTTGCTTCAGCAGCGGAAGGTCCTGGGGGAAATTGGTGTTGATCAGAATGTCGCCCTGGATCGTATGGATCACGTAGGCCGCCAAGTCGGCGGTGCCCACATAGTACAGGTTTCCAACGATCCGGAAGGCCGGAAAGGGCTTGTGCCATTCAGGATTTTCTTGAGCCAAACCAGAGGTTGCGACTGCGGACAGGGATAGAAATACACGGCGATTCATACAGGTTTCCTAGTACATAATATGACGCCCAGTACCCCGTCTGTCAAAATGTAAGGAGCGGCAAGATATGAAAGACTCCCTCGGGCGCAGAATCAAGAACGACTACGAGGACGCTATGCGCCTGTTTCTCCCGCGCCGCGCACACTTTGTCATCCGGATCGACGGACGTGCCTTCCACCGCTTCACCGCCGGCCTCGAACGACCCTACTGTCGTCCCCTCGCCGACGCACTCGACACAGCCGCCCTCCACCTCTGCAAGGAAATGATCGGCTGCCGGTTCGCCTACGGCCAGAGCGACGAGTATTCCTTCCTCCTGACCGATTTCGAACGCGAGGATTCCGCCTTGTGGTTCGACGGCAACGTGCAAAAAATCGTCTCCGTCTCCGCCAGTATTTTCACCGCCGCCTTCAACCGCGCCTTCCCATCCGAAAAGATCGCGTCCTTCGACTCCCGCGTCATGGTGATCCCGCGCCGTTCCGAGGTCGAAAACTACTTCCTCTGGCGCCAACTCGACGCCTCTGCCAACAGCCTCAACATGCTGGCGTCAGCCCACTATCCCCACGACGCGCTTCTCCACAAGAGCACTTCCGAAAAACACGACCTCCTCCATGCCAAGGGCATCAACTGGGCGCTCCAGTCTCCCGATTTCAAGCGGGGCAGGGCAGTGGTGCGCACCCCCGCCGGCGAATGGAAGGTGGATCTGGAGATTCCCATCTTCAACCGCGAGCCAGCCTACCTCGCCAGCCATATCCCCGGCTAGCTACTCGTAGCGCAGCGCCTCGATCGGATTCAGCCGCGACGCACGTATCGCCGGTAGCAATCCCGCCACGAGGCCAACGATTTCCAGTACCACCGTCGACGTCACCACCGCGAACCCCGAGATCCCCAGATGGATATCCCCCGCACCGGACGTATCCTTGAACAGCGGCCCCAGCAACGGCAATCCCGGCATCAGCGACGTCGCCGCCCACGCGATCACCACCCCCACCAGGCCACCCACCGTAACAATCGCCATGGCCTCGGCCAAAAATTGCCCCAAAATCGCACCCCGGGTCGCCCCGATCGATTTCAAAACGCCGATCTCCCGCGTTCTCTGAGTCACCGAAACCAGCATGATGTTCGCCAGTCCGATCCCCCCGATCGCCAGCGTCAATGCCCCGATGAATCCCAGCAGCACCTGCAGCGCCAGCGCCATCCCGTCGATCATCTTCATGAACTCGTTGAAAACAATCACTTGGACTGCCCGTTCATCGCTGGATGAAAAATTGTGCACCCTTCCCAGCACCGCCCGTACCTGTTTCACCGCCTGCTCGCGGAATATCGGATTCGCCGGTGTCCAGACAATATCATCCGGGTACTTGATGTTCTTGAACAGCCCCGCCGTCGCGTACGGAATGAAAATGCACTGGTTGTCCGGCGTGTTGTAGTTCGAAATCTGCAACTTTGTCTGCAGCAGACCCACGATCTCGAACTGCACGCCCCCGATCGTCACGTATTCACCCACCGGCGGAATTTCGCCAAACAATTTTTCCGCCGCCTTGGCACCGATCACCGCTACCCTCTCCCGCGCCGCATTGTCCTCCGGTGCCAGCCACCTGCCTGACGCGATTGTCATGTTGCGCACCCGTCCGTACGGCGGCTCCACAGCCCGGATCGTCGTATTCTGTTGCCGGTA
>CAITMP010000660.1 GCA_903893525.1 uncultured Acidobacteriia bacterium
CACCGGGGGTTTGGGCGAGCATCAGCGCGGCGCACGGAAGGACAAGCCACAATCTATTCATGGGTCGATTTGTCATGCGTGAATTCTACCGCGCAAGTGCCCGCGGGCTGCGGTTGGCGGGTAAAATTGCGCTCGGCCTCGGGCTTCTTTCGACAGCACTGATCTTCCTCGCACCACTCTACCGGAAACCCGTACCCGGCGACGAGGGCGGCTTGTCGGCAATCTTTCTCTATGCTGCGATCGGACTCATTCCGGTAGGAGCCGCGTTCCTCTTGCTCAGCCTGTGCCTTGGACGACCGCTCGGGAAGGCTCGCGCCGCCCTCGCAATCCTGGCAGGCTTGGCGGCATTTTCCGCCATGCGAATGTGGAGCGGGCCGGACGGTAGCCTTCCATCGCTAGCGGTGGCCGTGCTTGCGGCCTTGCTGGGGGCATTCGGCCCGGACCCGGGTCCATCCGCGTCACCTCCTCGAATATTCTGAAGACATGGCGAATCCGGTGCCACCGGCGAGGCGTGCCCCCCAGAACCCATGGGCAGTCTTTGCCAGCACCCTCACCCGGTTCGATTCCGCAAAGATCCAGCGAGAGATCGCAATCCGCAATGCTATCGGGTTTGTGATCGCTCTCACCGCCGCCACGCTGATTTGGTCCCCGGCCTCGGGCGTTGTGGCCGGGACCGGCGCACTCAATGTCTCGTTTTCGGACAGCCGCGACCCGTACCCGATCCGCGCCCGCAGAATGGTTGTTTCGGCCCTTCTCTGCGCCTGCGCCGTCTTCATCGGAGGTCTCTCCGGGCACGACAACGTGACAGCCGTCGCTGCCGCCACGGTCTGGGCGTTCGGGGCCGGCATGCTGCTGTGCCTCGGCCCAATCGCCGGTGACTTGGGGGTCATCACGCTGGTGACGGTTGTCGTCTTCGCGGCGCACCCGCTGACGCCCGAGAAGGCCGCAAACTCGGCGCTGCTGGTCCTTGGCGGTGCACTGGTTCAAATCCTGCTTTCGATTGCCCCGTGGTCGATCCACCGGTACGAGCCCGAACGGCGGATCGTGTCCGCACTGTACAGCGCTTTGGCCGAGATCGCGCGGGCACCCACGCCGCCATCGTCGGCACCACCGGTCAGCAACCAGTTTTCCGATGCCCAGGACCTCCTGCTATCGCTCACCGGCGACCACACGGAGGAGGCCGAACGCCACATCTTCCTGCTCAACCAAGCCGAACGCATCCGACTGTCCCTGCTCAACCTTGGCCGCTCATACCGCCGGTTGAGCCGCGAGGAACGCGGACACGGTGTCGCCGCAGGCCTCGAACCGGTCTTTGCCGCCGCTGCCGAAGTGCTCGCCAAGATCAGCCACTGTTCGCAACAGGGACTGGTATCCGGCGGGGCCGACATCTATTCCACCGCTTCCCACGCATTCCTCAGCACCGACTGGGGCACTGGATCCGGCTTCTTTCTCGCCTTGGTCCGCGACGCCAAGTATCAAGTCAACGCGCTCGGTGGACAGATCCGGGCAGCATCGCGGGCGCTCACCAAGAGGAGTGACACCACGTCGGCGCTCACCAATCCCGCGCTGGCGGAAGCTTGGCATGCCCCATGGCGGGTCCGATTCGCCGGGAGGCGCGCCAAGCTGATGGCGAACCTTTCATGGAATTCCACCGTTTTCAGGCATGCCGTCCGGCTTGCAGTGTGTCTCGGACTCGGCGACGCCCTCGGACGCGGACTCAGCCTGGAACGAACTTATTGGATCCCGATGACCATCGCCATCGTCCTGAAACCGGATTTCACCGCTACCCACAGCCGTGGCATCCTGCGAATCATTGGGACCTTCGCCGGACTGCTGACGGCTTCCATGCTGTTCCACTGCCTCCACGTCGGGGTGGCAACCGACATCGCGCTGTTGGGTTTGTTTGTTTTCACCCTGCGGTTGGTGGGGCCGACCAACTACGGCATCTTTGTGGCCGCACTCAGCTCGATGATCGTGCTCCTACTGGCGACCACCGGAGTGCAACCGATGGACGTAATCGTGCCGCGGGCCATCAATTCGCTGATCGGAGGATTGGTCGCGATGGTGGCATGGGTGGTGTGGCCAACATGGGAACGGACCCAGGCGGGGGCATCCATGGCAGAGATGGTCGATGCGTACCGAGCCTATTTCCTGACCGTAATGGGCGCCTATGCGGGAGACCCGAAAGCCAGGATCGACCGCGCCCGGATCGACGCACGGCGGGCCCGCTCCAACGTCGAGGCATCTTCGGACCGCATGTCCGC
>CAITMP010000661.1 GCA_903893525.1 uncultured Acidobacteriia bacterium
GCATGGGGACAAAAGACGGAGTTTGTGACAAATAAAAGGCATCGAAGGGGCTGGATGAACCCTGGGGCGGCGGGGTGCGCCAATCGAGGATCGCCGCTGTTATCGTCTCGCCGCGTTCCTGCGGGATGCCCAGCGCGGCCATCAAGCGGAGGAGTTCTTCCGGTTGGGTGTAACCAAGTGACAGCTTCGAAGTCTCGGGGATGATTTCCACCGTCGCGATTGCGCCGGGGAAAGCCAGTTCCATCCGGGGATCCCCGCGGTGGTAGTAGGCGATGCCCCTTTGCATATGGATCAGTGCGCGGTCGATGGCGCCTCGGGCGATGAAGTAGGCCCGCAGGTCGTCCAATCCGGTGGTCGTGCGGTCGGTCTCCCCGCGCACATTGGCAGCCACCGCCAGTCCGATGGCGGAAAGCGCCGCCGTGAGCCACAGGACGGTGAGCAGCGCCGATCCTCTATTGGTATTAATTTTCATCGCGGTACGAAATCCACCCATCCCGGTTGACAGGCATTGCCAATGTAATTGAGGTGACCCGCAATTCTGACGGCGAGACATCCAGAGGTGCCATGTCGATCCGGACTCCGAGGGGCGGCATGGTTGGCATGCGCCAAATTGGCGTCCAAAGGCGGAACGGTGGCTCCAAAATTCTTTCTTGGTAGGAAAAGCGGCAGTACGCCAGCCGGTCGGCCAGTACGAAGGAGCTTGGGCCCGAGGGGGAGGGCGCGTATCTCAGAACGCCTCTTTCGTCGGCGCCCAGAACTTGGAGCCCGGCTTGGGCGGGACCGGTGAAGGGCAGTTCGTTGACAATCAGCCGGACGCCTTGGCCACGTTCGCCGGGAATCACTTGGAGGACAGAAATCTGCGGCCTGCCGCGCCAGCCCTCCTCCAGCGAGTAGGAGGTCACGAAGCGCATGCTGCTCTCGGTCCATTCCATGAAAGCTCCGAACGTGGGCGGGGAGTCCGGGCGGGGACGCCAGAGCGCCATCGCGGGCATGAAACCCGATATTTCGTTCTCGATGATCTTCCGCGCATTGGCGACGCGCCGGTTCTTCACCAGGTGCGCATCCGTCTTCTCCATGGTGTTGATGCCAATTCGCATGGCCACGAGCATGCCGACCGATAGCAGGCTGAGGAGGGAAACCGCGATGAGCACCTCAATCAGCGTGATCCCGGCGCGACCGGAGTGGCTGCGTCTCATCGCGACGCCGCCACAGGTATTCTGGTGGACTTGTATCCCATCACCTGAATCGTTCGGCGCGTGCCGGACAAGGGTTCCCACCAAACTTGGAGGCTGATCTGCTGCATGATCGGGGTGCCTGGACCCGCATTTTCCGGAATATCGAAGGGTTGCGTGGTGGCGTGCCACCCGCTCCGCAGGCCAGCCCAATCGGCGGGTGGAAACGTGCCCTCAACTGCACCGTCGATGGGCAGCATCTCGTCCAGGCGGAGGTCGTTCATCTTGGTGCGGGCGACCATGACAGCTCTTTCGTAGTCCGCAAGCCGGGCGGCGTTTTTGACGGATTGGGAAAGGCCGACGATCAGGCCTGTGACCGCGATGCCCATGATGAGGGTGGCGACCAGGACCTCAAGCAATGAAAAACCGTTGCGACGGGTCATTTTGGTTCAGGTCCACGCGTGATCTTTGGTACTGCCGTCACCGGGTCGATCTCGATTTGGCGACGTGCGCCGCGGTCGTTTTTCAAGGCGACCACGATTTTGGGAAACGCGCCGCCGGGAATGATGAGGAACCGCCGGGGATCCTCGCCCTCGATGACGATTCCGTCGGGCATCACCAGGCGTCCCGCCGGTTTCGGTATGGATGCCGCCGTGTAGACTGCAATGGCGCGCTCCGCTGGCACGATGGTGATTTCGGCTGCGCGTTCGTGGCGGTCCACCTGGTTCATCGCCGATTCGAGGAAGCTGGCCACGGAACCAGCAGCGGAGGTGAGACGGATTCCCGCGAGGCCCGCCGACATCGCTGGAAAGGAAATCCCGGCGATGGCGGCGATGATGGTGACCACCACCATCATTTCGAGGAGCGTGACTCCCGCGCGTCTATTTCCAACTGACAACATCGGCGTTCAAATCCGTCCCGCCCGGCTGGCCGTCGCCGCCGAGGCTGACGATGTCCGGCTCGTCACCGTGCTCGCCGGGAAACTTGTAGAGGTAGGGGTGGCCCCAGGGATCGTTGCCGAGATCCTTTACCAAATACGGCCCGTGCCATTGTTCCATTCCGGCGGGCTGCTGGCGGAGGGCGCCCAAGCCTTGTTCCTGTGTCGGGAAGGTGCCGGTGTCGAGCTTGTATTGGCCGAGGGCGAGCTGGATGTCCGAAATCTGCTGTTTGGCCGCCACAACGCGCGCTTGGTCGCCGCGATGGAGGAGGCGGGGGCCGACAATCGCCGCAAACAGGGCTATGATCGTGACCACCACCAGCATTTCAATCAGCGTGACACCGGCTCTGGAATTCCGTTTTCTGTTCATATTTCCTACCTACCACCTCATCAAATCGCTACATCATTAATGCTTGTGATTGCAATCAGCATGCTCAGCACGAGAGCGCCCACGATCAGGCCCATCGCAAGGATCACGAGCGGCTCGAAGATCGAGGTGAAGCGCTTGACCGCCGCCCTCGTTTCCTCCTCGTAGATGTCGGCCATGCGCCCGAACATCACGTCCAGCTTGCCCGTTTCCTCTCCCACGGTCAGCAAGTGCGCTGCCAGCGGCGGGAACATTTTCGTCCTTGCCAAGGGCTGCGAGATTCCCTCGCCGCGCTTCACACCTTGGGCGACGTCCCGGAGGGAATTCGCCATCACCTTATTGTTCAGGATGCCCGCCGCGATGTCCAGCGACTGCACCAGTGGCACCGTATTGCCGACCAGCGTCGACATGGCGCGCGCAAACCTGGATGTTTCGGCCTTCCGCATGGCGTCACCCAAAACAGGGATGCCCAGCCGCGTGCGGTCCCACCATAGGCGGCCCGCAGGGGTTGCGGTGTACATCCGGAACAGAACCACCGTTCCCACGATCACCAAAGCCACCAGCCATGCCCAATCCTGGACGATTTTGCTGGCTTCGAGCATGATCAGGGTCGGGGTGGGGATCTTCATCCGTCCATCATTGAAGACGCTTGCGAATCGCGGAACGACGAAATCGAGGAGCACAAATATCGAGCCCGCACCGACGGCCGCGAGGACTGCGGGGTAGGCCATCGAGGTTGCGATGTAGCTGCGCAGCTCGTCGCGGGAACGTTCGAAGCCCGAAAGGCGCTCGAAAACCATGCCGAGGCTGCCGGATGCTTCGCCGGCCCGGACCATGTTGACGTAGAGGTCGGAAAAGTAGGTCGGGTGGGCCTTGAGGGAGTCGGCCAGCGATTTGCCGCCCTTGATTGCGCGTAGAATCTCCCCGGAAATGCTGCGGAACTTGGGGTTTACGGTGAGTTCGCCCGTGATGGTGAGGGCCCGGTCCAGCGGCACGCCGGAATTGATCAGGGTGGAGAGCTCCTGGGTGAAAAACAGGATGTCCTTGCGGCGGCTGCCTCCGAACGAGGGCATCTCGAACGAGAGGCCCTTTTTTTCCTCCGCGCCGACGTGCAGGGGGGTGAGGCCCTGGCGGCGGAGTTCGCGTGCGGCAGTGCGCGAGTCGGCTGCGGTGATGACGCCGGAGCGGGATTTGCCGTCGGAGGAGACGGCGCGGTAGTGGAATGTTGCCTCGGCGGCCATCCTACAATTCCTGGGTCACGCGTGTGACCTCCGAAGCCGTGGTGACACCAAGTCCGACCTTCATCCAGCCATCCTCGCGCAGATTCCGCATCCCGTGCCGCCGTGCGGCGGCGGTCAACCGGCTGGCGTCGGCGTTTTGCATGATCAGGCCGCGAAGTTCGTCGTTCATTTCCATCAGTTCGAAGATACCTGCGCGGCCGCGGTAGCCGGAACCTCCGCAGTTGTCGCAGCCGCGGCCGCGGAAGGTCTGGACGGTGGACCCGTCCGGTGCCAACACGGGTCCGGCGGGTTCCTTGCACTGGCTGCAGATCAGCCGCACCAGGCGCTGGGCCAGAACTGCTACTACGGACGAGGAAATCAGGTAGTTTTCCACACCCATGTCCGTGAGCCGTGTTACGGCCGACGGCGCATCGTTCGTGTGCAGGGTGGAATACACAAAGTGGCCCGTGAGCGCCGAACGGATCGCAATGTCCGCCGTCTCCCGGTCACGGATTTCGCCAATCATGATCACATCCGGATCCTGGCGCACGATGTGCCGGATTCCAGCCGCGAAAGTCAGCCCGATGGCCGGATTGACGTGGATCTGGTTGATCCCGTCCATCTGGTATTCGACCGGATCCTCGATTGTGATGATTTTCTTGTCCGGCAGGTTGATGCGCTTGAGGGCGGAGTAGAGGGTTGTCGACTTGCCGCTGCCGGTCGGTCCGGTCACAAGGAAAATGCCGTGCGGGAGGGAAGTATAGTGCTCCATCCGCTGGAGCATATAGTCGTCGAAGCCGAGACGCCGAAGGTCGTAGAAATCACCGGCGGAGCGGTCCAGCAGGCGCATGACGACGCTTTCGCCGAACAGGGTGGGGAGGGTGGAGACGCGGAGATCGACCTCGCGGCCCAGGATACGGAGCTTGATGCGGCCGTCCTGGGGGAGGCGGCGCTCGGCGATGTTCAACTTCGCCATCAATTTCAGGCGGGAGATGATGGCCGCCTTCATTTCCTTGGGAGGCTGTTCCTGGTTGGCGAGGACACCGTCGATGCGGAACCGGACGCGGAATTCCTTCTCGAACGGTTCAATATGGATGTCGCTGGCGCGCCGTTCGACGGCATGGGCGATCATGGCGTTGACAAGCCGGATGACAGGTGCCTCGCTGGCCATGTCGCGGAGGTGTTCGAGATCCTCCTCATCGCCAGTGGCGAAGCCGGCGGTTTCGGAGCGGCGCTCGCCTTCCTCGTAGTGGCGGTCGATGGCGTCGAGGATGTCCTGCGGGGCGGCCAGTTGGGGCACGATTTCGAGCTTTGAGAAGCTTTGAACCGCGTTGATGGTCTCGAAATCGAGGGGGTCCGCCATCGCCAGTGCCAGTGTGCCGTCCTCAATGCCGAGCGGAAATACGAGGGACTGGCGGAGGAAGCGCGCGGAAAGGCCATCGACTTCGGGGCCGGTGGGAGGTGCTGCAATTTGGGCGATTTGGAGCCCGAGCTGTTCGGCCAAGGCGGCCAGCAGGTCTCGCTGGGCCAGATAGCCCATGTCGACGAGGATTTTACCCAGCTTGTCGCCACGTTCGCGCTGCAGTTCGAGCGCGCGGTCGAGATCCTCCTGGGCGATCAGGCTCTTGGCGATAAGGAGTTGCCCGAGGGGTGTGGCGACGCCAATTTCAGCGGTCAAAGTTCCTGTTCCTCGATGAGCGCGGCGATTTCGGCCGGCGATGCGTGCCGGTTCGCGGCGTCCAACAGTGCTTGTCTAGGTGCTGAAAAGATGAGCCTGTGCGGCAGTCCGCGGCTGTCCTCCCAGCGGTAGCTGAACAGGAATGCCTCCATGACGACACGTTCGTTGCCGGGCATCCCGGAAAGGGTTTTGCCCGCAGTGGCCACCAGTTCACGCATGGTGCCGCGGAGGGACAGAAGCTTTTGGATCTTCTTTTCACGCAGTTTCGCGATGTCGGCCTCCTTGAGCGCGGGAGTAAACGGCGAAAGTGCCAGCGGGGGCAGCAGGGTCAGATTGACTTCCACGGAGAAGATTGCGCCGTATCCTTCGGCGTATGTGCCGCGCGCTGGACCGAGGAGGTCGTAGGGGTCGGCGATGTTGGACCGGATGCGGTCGTTGATCGATGCCTCCACGGCCTTCAATGTGACGAGGGGTACGGCGGGCTCGGTTGCAGCCACGCACGCGGCCACGGTCAGGATTCCAACCCAAAGTATTCTCATTGGCCTACATTCTCCCGGGGAGTTTCGAGCGATGCGAGGGACGTGTATGCCCCCATCCGCTTCTGCATCACATCCAAGTTCTCCTGCACCGCGACGAGCAATGACTGGTGTTCCTTTTTATGCCGTTCCTCGAGCGACGCGAGCGTTGTTTGGAACGCGGCGTTGTCCTCGGCCCGGACGCGGGCTACAGCTTTGGCAACAGCGGCGTCGATGTCGGAGTTGGATGCCGGTGCAGCCGCAGCGGGCACCGGTGTGACTTGCGCCACGGGTAGGGGACGCTGCGAAATGGCAATTGCGGCCACGGCAACCAGTGCCGCCGAGGCAAATCCAAGGCGCGCCGTCGAATTCCAGAATCCCGCGAAGAACCTTGCGAGCGGCGAGGGCTCGAATACCTTGTCGGAGACAAATGCGATCCTTTGGGGGATTTCCTGGTCCGGCAGTGCCCGCAGGGACGCCACCGTCATCCGCAGCCGATCCAACTCAGCCGAGCACTCAGGGCATCCCGTCAAGTGCCGTTCCACGCCGGCGCGTTCCGCCGCCGGGACCTCGCCGAACGCGTAATCGCGGACGGTGTCGAACATTTCGCAAGTAGTCATCGCATGCCTCTCCCTGTCGCCGGTGCCAACTCCGCCTTCATCAACTCCATCGCGCTGTAAACACGCGACTTGATGGTGGAGACCGGGCACCCCAGTATTTCCGCCATCTCCTCGAACTTGAATCCCTGGTACACCTTGAGGACCACTGCCTCGCGTTGCTCGGACGACAACCGCCCTAGCGCAGCCTCGACCGCGATGGTCACGTCTGGGGACGCGCCCGGCGCAATTGCGCGATCCGCAAACTCCGGGTCCCCGATGTCGGTATCGGGCCGGCGTTTGCGGAACATCGAGTAGGCCTCGTTGTGCGCGATCCGGAACAACCATGGCCCGAACCGCGTCGCGTCGTCCAACTTGCGGATATTCTGCCATGCCTTCAGGAAGACGTCCTGGGCCAGGTCCATTGAATCCTCGGAACGCGACGTGAGGCGCAGCAGATAGTTGTAGACGCGCTTCTCCCAGCGCGACACGAGGTGGTTGAAGGCCTCGACGTCGCCTTTCCGGGCGCGTGCTATCAGGTCTGCGTCTTCGACGGTCCGGAATATCAAATTTCCGCTCCGAATAGGGAGACGCGGGTGGTGGGGAAAAAGTCGGAGGAAAATATTGGGTTGACATGCCCGGTGTTCCAGCTGCTTACGGATGGTTTCGAAGCCATGACCGCGCATGGTCAAATGACCGCAGGACGTCATTATTCCAACCGCTGTTGAAACCATCCGAGTCCCCACCCGGAACGTAGCAAGCCACTTGCGCGAACTGAAATCCTGGCACTCCCGTTGCTGTTGCCTTAGGACAAGGCCTCCGGGCCGATCCATCCGAGGGAGCTTCCAGCACAATGTCCGAGCAGCAAGATCCCGCAAGTCCGGGACAAACCGGCGCGACCGCAATCGCCGCCGCCGATAGTTCCGCCGCCGCGTCTGCCGCAACAGATGCCGCGATCCTGTCCACAGGCGCTTTGCAGAACGCGATCATCCAGAGCGCCAACTTTTCCAGCATCGCTACCGACAGCAGGGGTGTAATCCAGATCTTCAATATCGGTGCCCAGCGCATGCTCGGCTATTCGGCGGCAGACGTGGTCAACCGGATGACTCCGGCGGACCTCTCCGATCCGGGCGAACTGTTGGAGCGCGCGGAGTTCCTAAGTGCGGAATTGGGGATTGCGATTGCGGCCGGGTTTGAGGCTCTGGTATTCAAGGCGTCGAGGGGCATCGAGGATATTTACGAACTGACCTACGTCCGCAAGGACGGCAGCCGCTTCCCGGCGCTGGTGTCGGTTACGGCATTGCGGGATCCATCCGGCTCCACAATCGGGTACCTGTTGATCGGAACCGACAACACGGCGCGCAAACACGCCGAGGCGGACCGTGTCACCCTGGAGCGCCGTCTCCGCGACCAGCAGTTCTACACGCGCTTTCTGACCGAGGCCAGTACGGAGGCTCTCCTGACCACCGACCCTCTCGGCACGATTTCAGCCACCAACGTGCCAATGGAGAATCTTCTCCAGTTCTCACGGAACGAGTTGGTAGGCACCGCGTTCCGGAGCTTTTTCGCCGATCCCGGCCAAGCCGATGCGTGTCTGGAAATGGCGATTGGCGGCGGCAAGGTTAGTGACTGGGAGTTGGTTGCCAAACCGCAAGCACCTAACGCTGATGCATGCAGCACTGATGCACCTAACGCTGATGCACCCAGCGCTGATGCACCCAGCGCTGCTGGAAGCGCCGCCCTCTGGAGCGCACACCCTTTCTATGGAGCGGGCGGAGAGTTGCAGGGCGTCTTCGCCGCTGCGCATGATGTCAGCGAATTGAGGCGTCTCGAGCGCAGACTGGAGGAGGTCGAAGGGGAGCTCGTGCATGCCGGCGAATCCGCGAAGGCCGCGACCGTCGCGGTGTCGGACTTCCTTTCCGGCGTAGCCAACAAACTGCGGTCCCCCCTGAACACCATCCTGGGATTTGCCCAACTCATCGACACCGACATACCTCCTCCAACGCTTGCACAGGCGGCTAGTGTGGAGCAGATTCTGCGAGCCGGCTGGCATCTGCTGGAATTGATCAATGAGATAGTCGCTCGGGCCGATCTCGAATCCGATGCCTTGGTTCTGCTGGAGCCCACGTCGCTCACGGAAATACTGCGCGAGTGCCATGCTGCGATTCTGCCGCGGGCTCGCACCAATGGGGTCGGAGTTGCATTCCCGCCCGCTGGCCTTCCGTGTTTCGTTCTTGCCGACCGCACAAGGCTGAAGCACGTGGTGATGAGCCTGCTTTCGAACGCCATTGCATACAACAAGGTGAATGGACAGGTCGTAGTGGCCATTGGCCTCACCAGTGTCGCGGGCAAACCCGACCGCGTTCGTCTGAGCGTTGGGGATACGGGCATGGGCTTGGCTCCGGCGATGCTGGCACGGATCTTCCATCCCTTCAATACTGAAGGCCGGGTGGGGGGGGCGGCCAACA
>CAITMP010000662.1 GCA_903893525.1 uncultured Acidobacteriia bacterium
GCCGCATCCGGCTTTTCAGCCGGATGCGGCAGGCATCGATATCGGAGCGCGTGAGATCTACGTGGCGGTTCCGCCCGACAGGGATGACCATCCGGTCCGCAAGTGGGAAACGTTCACCGCCGATCTGAACCGGATGGCCGAATGGCTGAAGAGTTGCGGCATCACGACCGTGGCGATGGAATCGACCGGGGTTTACTGGATTCCGGTTTACGATGCCCTCGAGAAACACGGCATCCAGCCGTGTCTGGTCAATCCGCGGAACATGAAGAACGTGCCGGGCAAACGCACTGATTACCACGAATGCCAGTGGATTCAACATCTGCATTCGATGGGATTGCTGCACTCGGCTTTCCGTCCGGACAGCGATGTCCGGGCAGTGCGTTCCCTGATGCGGCATCGCAGCGATCTAGTGGAAATGGCCAGCCAGCATGTTCAACACATGCAGAAGGCTCTGACCCAGATGAACGTGCAGTTCCATCATGTGATTTCCGACGTCACCGGCCTGACCGGGCTGGCGGTTCTGGATGCCATCGTTGCCGGGGAGCGGGATCCGGGCGTACTGGCGGGATTGCGCGATCCCCGGGTCAAGGCCGACGGGGAGACGATCCGCAAATCGCTTGAAGGCAACTGGCGGCCGGAACTGGTCATGGTTCTCAGGCAACGCTTGTCCCTGTACCGGACCTATCGCGGACAGATCGACGACTGCGACAAGGAGATCGAAAAACTGGTGGCGGCCTTTGAACCACAAGTGGACCCGGAAGCAAGGCCCATGCCGGAAGATCGTAAAAAGAAACTTCGGAGGATCAAGAAGAACGGCAATCCGGACTTCAACATGCGGACTGAGGCCTACAAGCTGTTCGGTGTGGACCTGACGCAGATTCCCGGCCTGATGATGCTTGTCTTCATGCTGTTCAGCGAAGTCGGGCGCGACATGTCGAGATGGCCCACTGCGGGACACTTTGTGTCCTGGCTGGGCTTGTGTCCCGACAACGACATCAGCGGCGGAAAAGTTCTGTGGCGGGGTGCGCGCCGAACGAAGAACAGGGCCGGAACCCTGTTTCGACTGGCAGCTCATTCCCTGCATCGCGATAAGACCCAAATGGGGGATTACCTCCGCCGCATGAAGGCCAAACTAGGACCGGCGGCCGCAACCACTGCCACCGCCCATAAAATCGCAGTCATCTTCTACACGATGGTGAAGAATCAGCAGGAATATTACGCTTCGATCTGGGCCCAACGCGACAAGATGCGCGAGAAACGGCTCGAAGCTCGACTGCATCGTCAGGCGGCACAGCGCGGCTACAAACTTGTCCCTTTGGAGCCGGGCCGCCTAACCCATTGAAAACAACCACTCACCGTAGAAGTTCCTCAGAAGCGGACGGGCCGCGCGGGGCACGGCTCCAAGTGAGGGAGGAACCGGTTCGCGGCCAAGTCGTCCGCAGTTCCTCAGAAGAAGCGGACGGGCCGCGCGGGGCACGGCTCCAAGTGAGGGAGGAACCGGTTCGCGGCCAAGTCGTCCGCAGTTCCTCAGAAGAGCCGCGCGGGTGTGACCCGTTCGGCTCCTCAAACCGCTTTGCAATTCAGTTGAAGCAGCGAATTGGTTAGCTGCAGTATCCGTTCAGCCGCGTCCTCCGCGCCGAGTCCACGATGGCAACTGCGGATTCTCAGGAGCGTGTTTGGCCACCGGGAAGGGCACCGCCTGGGTTGTTGGGCGGCAATTTCGGAGTCGAAAGCTTCTTAACCGAATCCAAAATAGAGTTCCAGAGACCGGACCCGCCAGCTGACATCAATCCCAGTGCCGCGGCCGCCAGCAGGTGATTCTTGTAGTACTCGCCAAAGACTTCCTGAATCGCCCCACCAATCCCCAACCCGCATCCCACGACCGAGGCTGCGATCAGAATTATGGCTTGACGCCTACCCTCCTTGACCGGGTCTGAGTTGGTCTGTGCTTCCGAAACTGAACAGATCGCCCTTGTAGTTGTCCCAGAATTTGGGATTGCGGTAGCGAGTCAGCCAGCTATCGCTTACGAGGTTCCGTGGGGTACCGAATATCGTAGTTGCTATCAGGACCAGCATCCCCCCCGTGTAGTCGAGCTAAAAAGCGGACGGGCCGCGCGGGACGCGGCTCCAAGTGAGGGAGGAACCGGTTCGCGGCCAAGTCGTCCGCGCTTCCTCAGAAGCGGGGCACCCGGTGGCGGGACCAAGGGGAGGAGGAACCTTGCGCAGATCGTGGAGAGTTTGCAAAACTGGGAAGGTTCAGGCAGCGGAAGTAGGCCGAATTAGCAGTGGTGCGGCAAAGCCCGATTAGAAGCGTGGCCCCAAGTCCCGTGCACCAAACAGTGGTTACAACTGGATCACCACTCCGGTTGATTCCGATCAAAAGAGTACTTCGCATGCGCGGCTTGGCCAACTGCCTGGGCAACAGGAGCGGGGTTGTGTCAATGTCCAAGCAGAGTGGAAGTGGGCCCAAGGTGGCCGGAGGCAAACGGGGAAAGACCGGGCACGTCGCGCAACATGTGTGCCAACCGGACGCAGCGGGTTGCGACATTGGAGCCCGGGAGATCTTCGTGGCCGTGCCGCCGGAACGGGATGTAAATCCCATACGCAAGTGTGGAACGTTCACCGGCGAGTTGCGCGGGATGGCCGAATGGCTGGTTGGCTGCGGGATCAAGACCGTGGCCATGGAGTCGACGGGTGTTTATTGGATTCCGGTTTATGACGTGTTCGAGAAGCATGGCTTGGAAGTGCGGTTGGTGAACCCCCGGCAGATGAAGAACGTGCCCGGCAAACGCACTGATTTTCATGAATGCCAATGGATTCAGTATCTGCACGCGATGGGTTTGTTGGCTGGCGCATTCCGTCCCGACGCCGGTGTACGCTCTGTACGAATCCTGATGCGGCACCGCTGCGATTTGGTCGACATGGCAAGTCAACACGTGCAGCACATCCAGAAGGCTTTGACCCAAATGAATGTGCAGTTCCAGCATGTGATCTCCGACATCACCGGCTTGA
>CAITMP010000663.1 GCA_903893525.1 uncultured Acidobacteriia bacterium
ACTCCCCGGACAGTTTGGATGTATTGGGGTGCCTTGGGATCGTCGCCCAACTTCCTCCGAATGGAGGAAATATGCACGTCGATCGACCGGTCAAAGGCCTCGAAGTCCCGCTCGGCAGCCTCCAGCAGCAATCGTTCACGCGTCTTCACCCGACCCGCCGCCCGAGCCAGTGAAATCGCAAGGTCAAACTCAACCGTTGTAAAAATGATCGGAGTCGTGCCAATCCACGCTTCGCGCGATTCGGGGTCCATCCGGAAATCCCCCACCACCACGGCGGGCTCCCGCTCATCCTTCTTGATCGACGCCGTCACACGGGACCGCCGGATCACTGCCCGCAACCGCGCCAGGAGTTCACGGGTGGAAAACGTCTTCGGAAGATAGTCATCCGCTCCAATCTCCAGGCCGACGATGCGGTCGGCCTCGTCGCCGAGGCCGGTCAGCATCAGAACGGGCACATTGGACTTGGCACGGATGCGCTTCAATACTTCAAAACCGTCGAGCCCCGGCATCATGACATCCAGAAGCACTGCGTCGAAAACACCTTGCAACGCAAGCCTGAGGCCTTCCTCGCCTCCATTGGCTGTGGTCACGGTGTACCCGAGCGGTTCCAAGTAGCCTTTGACGAGGCGGCAAAGCTTGGGATCGTCGTCCACCATGAGGAGTTTGGTGCTGACGGGAGTGTTCATGGCCTGAAATTCAATTAGAACGAACTTTCTGTGGCCGCGGGCGACCTTTTACCGTTGCTTTACAGTTCCACCGGTTTAGCGCACGAAGCCTTTACGTTCGAAGCCTTTACTGGATACATGTCCAGACTCACCAATGTGATTCTCTTTACCGGCGTGATGGCGGGCCGGGTGCTCCTCGCCCAGAACGGCCCCCGTCCCGGCCAACCCAACAATCCAGGCGGACCCCTCCCCGGCCTGAACGCTACGGAGGTAGCGTGGTTCAACGAGGGGGCAGAACGTTTCAAAGAGGTGGATTCCGTTGCCGGAACCCAACCGGGCGCGGAGGGCAAGGGCTTGGGACCGAGATTCAATGGCACCAGTTGCGCCCAATGCCACGCGCACCCGACAGTCGGGGGAACAAGTCCCCGGATCAATCCGCAAATTGGTGCGGCCACCAACTTCGGGGCCCGCAACACCCTACCCCAGTTCATCCAGCAGAATGGCCCGGTGCGGGTGGCCCGTTTCGTACGAAATGCGGACGGATCCCCCGACGGCGGCGTCCACGCTCTCTTCGTGATCTCGGGCCGGTCGGATGCCGGAAACTGCCGGATTGCACAGCCGGATTTCGCAACGGCTGAGCGGAACAGGAATCTGTCCCTGCGCATTCCCACCCCGGTATTCGGAGGCGGATTGATCGAGGCGATCCAGGAGTCCACCATCATGGCCAACCTCGCCGCGAACGCCCCGCAGAAGCGCCAGCTCGGCATCGGCGGACGGGAAAACCGCAACGGCAACGACGGCACCATCACCCGCTTCGGCTGGAAGGCCCAGAACAAGTCCCTTCTCATGTTCGCCGGCGAGGCCTACAACGTGGAACAAGGCGTCACCAACGAACTGTTCCCCAACGAACGCGATGAAACCCCCGGTTGCGCCACCAACGGCACCCCGGAGGACCATACCAACATCACCGAAACCAACCCGGTGAAAAGCATGAGCGACCTAACCGGGCTGGCATTGTTCATGCGCCTGCTCGACGCACCGCAACCCGGCCAGCAACCCGGCCAACCGGGAAGCGATCCGCAGTCGCTGCAGCGTGGATCGCAGGTCTTCAACTCGCTCGGATGCGCACTCTGCCACACGCCGACGATGCAGACCGGTCCGTCCAGCATCCCGGCCCTCAGCAACAAACCGGTCCGGCTGTATTCGGACCTCGCGCTGCACAACATGGGCCAAGGCTTGGCCGACGGCGTGAGCCAAGGCAATGCCAATGGCGGCGACTGGCGGACGGCCCCCCTCTGGGGTCTCGGCTCGCGGCTGTTCTTCCTGCACGACGGCCGGACCAACGACCTCGGCACGGCGATCACCGCCCACGCAAGCCAAGGTTCTGAAGCGAATCAGGTGGTGGGGGCCTACAACACCCTTTCCGCCCAGGCCAAGCAGGACTTGCTCGACTTCCTGCGTTCGCTGTAGGGAACATCTACACGATGGCCCGTCGGCCCGGCATCCGCATCAGGATGCCGGGCTTTTCGTTTGCAGTCCGGCTGAATCGGCTGTAAACTACGAAAATCATGGCCAAATCAAAGCCTGTCGAAATTTGGGTTGGAACCCGAAAAGGTGCCTTCCGTTTCCGCTCCAGTGACCGGAAGAAATGGGAACTGGACGAGCCGCAGTTCATCGGCCAGGAAGTGCACCACGTCGCCCAGGACCCACGGGACCCCGCGCGCTACTTCGCAGCGGTCGGAAACGCCTGGTTCGGCTCCCACATGCACGTCAGCGAGGATGGCGGCCGGACTTGGAAGCAATCCGAGGAAGGCTTGACCGTCAGCGGACTCCCCGATGTGGAGGGAAAGCCCGCCACCCTCAAGCGGATTTGGCACATCGCACCGGGTGCGGCGGACGACCCCGGCGGCGTTTGGCTGGGTGGCGACCCCGGTGTCCTGTTCCGCAGCAACGATAACGGGGCGTCGTGGAAATTGGTCGAAGGCCTGTCCATGCACCCGACCCGCGAGAAAAACTGGATGGCCGGAGCCGGTGGCATGATGGTGCACTCGATCCAACCATTGGGAAAGGGTCGAATCGTGGTTGGAATTTCGGCGGCGGGTGCGTTCCGATCCAGCGATCTTGGGGCAACGTGGGAGCCGCACAACAAGGACGTGCTGGCCGATTTCGCGCCCAACAAATACCCGGAGGCGGGCCAGTGCGTCCACAAACTGAAAGCGCATCCGCGCAAACCCACGGAACTCTACCAACAGAACCACTGCGGCGTCTACAAGGCCAAATTCGGCGGCAAGAAGTGGACCGACATTTCCGAGGGGCTACCCAGCCGTTTCGGCTTCGCCCTCGCCGTGCCTGCGGACGAGGACGAAACCCTCTTCACAGTGCCCATCATTTCCCCCGCCCAAAGATTTGTGCCGGATGGAAAGCTGCGCGTGGCGCGAAGCAGGGATGGAGGGAAGAACTGGGAGCTTCTCGGCAAGGGCTTGCCGCAGGAGAACGCTTTCGATCTGATCGTGCGGGAAGCCATGACCTCGGACGACTGTTCACCGGCCGGCATCTATTTCGGGACTCAGAACGGTGCCGTCTATTACACCCGCAACGGCGGCGATTCGTGGCATCTTTTGGCGGACCATCTGCCGCCGGTGTATTCTGTGACATTCGCGACTGGGGAGTAACCACATGAACAGACGAGATCTTCTAAAGACCATTCCGGCCCTTGGGTTGGCAGCCCACACTGCAGGTACCGCCGAGGCACAGACGGCTCTTAAGGGCCGCTTGCGGGCCGGTCTGGTGGCGTACACCTACCGCGGCGAGCTGGAATCGAAGAAGTTGACCTACCAGGACGTCATCCGCATGACGGCGGATTTCGGTCTCGAAGGCTTGGACACCACCGTGTACTGGTTCCCCGATACATCCGCCGCCTACTTGGCGGACCTTCGCCGGACCGCCTACAAGAACGGCATTTCCCTCTACAGCGTCGCGGCCCGGATCCGGCTCTGTCAACCCACGCCCGATCTGCAGGCCAAGGAAGTGGCCGAAATCAAGAAATGGGTGGATGTGGCCGAAAAACTGGGCGCAACGCATGTTCGGGTTTTCGGCGGCACCATTCCGAAGGGGGCCACCGAAGACCAAGCCATCGCCCTCGCGGTGGAAACCCTGAAACGCGGTGCCGAATATGCCGGAACCAAGGGCATCATCCTGGGTGTGGAGGACGATGGCGGACTCACCACGACCGCTGAACCCACCATCAAGATTGTCCAGCAGACCGATTCGCCGTGGGCGGGCATGAACCTCGACGCTGGAAATTTCCCCAAGGACGGCTACAAGCAGGTGGAGATGTCGATTCCCTACGCCGTCAGCACCCACATCAAGGCCACGATTTCCACTCCTGACGGCAAGAAGGAAAAGACCGACTACGAGCGCTTGTTCGGACTGTTCGCCAAGGGCGGCTACCGTGGTTTCGTGTCCTTGGAGTACGAGGAGAAGGACGCCATGACGGCTGTGCCCCTGATTGTGCCTGAGCTCTTGAAAGCGGTGCGCAGGTTCGCGGTGTAGGCACCCAATCCAAATCGCGGGGCCATACGTACCTCGGGAAGTGGGAACATTGTCAATATCGGAATTCTTGAACACCGCATTCTCGAACACGGCATTCTTGAACACGGCAATGGTGGCTGGGAAGATGATCCTGATGAGCCCGGAGGACCGGCGCGCATTCGAGGCCTTGGAGCTGCGCGTCCGTGCAATCCTTCCGAAGGAATATCAGGATCGGTACGAGGACGTGGCACCCGTTTCGATGGGTTCGGCAAGCCTCAAGTTCGGGGACGACGGCAAAGTCGCGTGGGATGACATCTGGGGAGCCTTCTGCGATCTCGCAATGGCCGGAGGACCGCCGCACAAGGGCAAACTCCTACTCCCCGCCACCGGAGCCGAAATCCAGCAGGCCCCGGAACGCTACCGCGAAGTGGTGCAGGAAATTTGCCGGGGAATCCGGATGGTGACGCACCTGGCCGTGATGCCGTCGCCGGTTCCCGGTTGGGTCCAGGTGGATTGCGACGACGCCGTGATGGCCAGCTGGCTGGCGCGCGCCATCGCGATGGAAAATGTGTCGGCACGCTGCGAGGGCACGCTTCTGGATTTACCGGCTGGCCCAAACTACCGGATCGAAAAGGAAATCAAGAACGTAATCACCTCCATTGCAAAGACATGCCACTACTGGCAGGGTCACGTGGGAACAGCCCAACAACGCGAAATCGAGGGCCTGTTCGCAGCACTGGAATCCGAATCGCCCTTGATCCAACCCGCAGTGGAGGGTTACGGGTTCCAACCGGACTCCGACCGTGAACTGAGGAATGCTCTCGGCGACAAGATCCTCGCCGCAACAGGTCTGCCGCCCTCGCAGACGCCATGCGACGGCTGGCTCGGCATCGTCTGCCCCAGCGTGAAGGCTGCAATCTGGATGATGCGGGCGCTAGTGGCGTGCAATGTGTTTGCAAGGCGTGAAGACACCGTGTTGTTCGTACCCGTGAATCCCGCGACGGACCCAGAGGGCGACATCGTCGTGCGACAAATGCGCCGAGCCCATGGCGGTGCCCGGGTCCGCGGCTTGGCCTAGACCGAAAGCATCATGAAACAGGAAACATGATATCCTCCCCAAGAGGATCAGACCCATGGAAACGAAAAAATCCAAAGTACCCAGCGGTGCCCTAGACTTGTACGACCTGTTCATCCACGGCGAGATCGACCGCCGTTCATTCTTCGACGGTCTGCAGAAATTCGCCACCGGCAGCGTCGCCGTGGCAGCCCTCGCAGACGCGCTGATGCCGAACTACGCGGCAGGCCAGCAGGTGTCCAAGACGGATGAGAGGATCAAGGCGGGCTACGAAACCGTGCCGTCCCCGCAAGGAAACGGCAGCATCAAGGGTTATCTGGTGCGGCCCGTGAGCGCCGACACCCGCGACGCCAAGCCCGCGAAATTGCCCGGCGTTCTGGTGGTCCACGAAAATCGGGGCCTGAATCCGCACATTGAGGACGTGACCCGCCGCTTTGCACTCGCAGGATTCATGGCGTTCGCCCCGGATGGGCTGACCTCGTCTGGCGGCTTCCCAGGTGACGACTACCACGGTGGCCAGCTGTTCAGTAAAATCGACGGCAAGAAAATGTTCGAGGATATGGTGGCGGCGGCATTGTGGCTGAAGGGCCGAGCAGATTGCACGGGCAAGATCGGCGTCACCGGTTTCTGCTACGGTGGCAGCGTTTCGAACAACCTCGCTGTCCGGCTGGGGACGGATCTCTCGGCAGCGGCACCGTTCTACGGCGGAGCACCGTCCGTAAAAGAGGATATCGCCAAGATCAAGGCCGCCATCCTGGTCCACCACGGCCAGAACGACACCCGCTTGGCCCAAGCATGGCCCGCCTACGACGCGGCGCTGAAAGATGCCGGCGTCACCCACGAAGGCTACCTCTACGCTGGCTGCGGCCACGGGTTCCACTGCGATGCGACTCCGGAGCGCTACAACAAGGCTGCGGCCGAGTTGGCGTTTGGACGCACGGTGGATTGGTTCGGCAAGTACGTCCGCGGGTAGACACTCAGGAACCGGGCGGCCCGTGGTTGCCCGGTTTCCTCCCGAGTTACAGGTATCCCAGCCACCAGTCCGTGCGGCGGCGCTTGATGCCCGCATACCAGGCGCAAAGCGGGTACATGGCCAGAACCACCAACGGCCAAATCAACCACACGGCTGTCAGGGACACGCCGTGCGGGGCCAGCCCAATCGCTGCCAACCCGACCGCCGTCAGGTGGATTGCGTACAGGTGGATCAAGTAGTAAAACAGCGGGACCCGGCCCAGCACCAGCAGCAGGTGCCGTTCCGGCAAGTGCCAGTGAGAAACCAAGCCGAGAACAACAATCGCCGGACCCAGCGTCATCAACAGAAAATCCAGCGAAGGCGGTTGCTTGGTGGTGTTCAGGAATGAAAGGACCGCCCGCGCAGGCATCCACGGGCTGGGGTCGCCATAGAGATTGAGCCCGCGTACCACCACGAAAGCAGCGGTGATCGACAGCCCGGTCACAATAACCCGCCGGCTCGGCCCTTCCAGCATCGGACCAAAGGCATACCCGGCCGCCATCACCGCAAACCACGGGATCAGGGGGTAGGCGGCGAAAACGGTGATCCCCCCGACCGCAAAAGCGCCTGGAAGGTGCAGCACATTCCACAACCCCGAGCCTTGCACGGGATCCGCCGTGTTGTGCAGCGCGATCACCCCGACACTCAGCACCGACACCACACGCAGCGGTAGCCAAACCAATCCCGAAAGCGCCACCATACTTGCCCCCAGCGCCCAAAGCGTGATCAGCAGCACCGGAACCGGCCGGAACGAAACCACGAAGTTCTCCACAGTTACCGCAAGCACCATCAGCCAAAGTCCACGCGTCAACAGGAATCGCGAAAGTTCGCCACGCGATTTCCGGCTGCCGCCCAGGTACGCCCCCAAGCCAGCCGTGAACATGAACGTCGGAGCGCAGAAATGGGTGATCCAGCGGGTCAGGAACAGAGCGGCCGTCGCATTGCCCAGATCCTCCGGGCGGGGACCAGCAGTCGTGTAGAAATCGCGCACGTGGTCCAGCGTCATGATGACCATGACCAAGCCACGGAGGATGTCCACAGACTGCAGTCGCGCTGGTGTTGCCATCACAGAACCTTCGCGCGAATACCGTCGGTCGCGAACAGGATCTGAACCTCGCTCCCCGCCGCCGCGTTGGCAGACTCCTTCACGATCACGCCGTTGTCATCCAGCACGATGGCGTAGCCACGTGAAAGCACCAGCCGCGGATTCAGCTGGGTCAAATTGGCCGACGCCCGTTCCAGACGCTGCCGACGCCGGTTCAGGTCCGCCTGCGCCAGCGCGTTCAGTCGGGCCGAAAGGTCGGCTAGGCGTTCACGGTCCCGGCGCAAACGCGGGCGGATATCGAAAAAGCGGAGCTTGTCCTCAAGTCCCCGGCGCGCCTTTTCGCGGGCCGCCAGCTGTTGCCGGATGTCGGCGCGGAGTCGCTCCGCCAAGTCGTCCACGCGCTGGATACGGCGGCCAAGGGCCCTTTGGAGCAGTGATTCAGCCCGTCCGATGGCCTGTTCGTGCAACCGCCGCACCAACATCGCCAGCCGGTACTTCATCAACTGGCCAGCGCGCCCCCGGATTCCTGAAACCCGGTCCAACAACTCCTGGCGGGTACACACGATCATCTCCGCCGCGGCAGACGGCGTGGGAGCCCGCAGGTCGGCGACAAAATCCGCAATGGTCACATCGGTCTCGTGGCCGATGGCCGACACAACGGGAACCGGGCACGCGGCAATGGCTCGCGCCACGGTTTCCTCGTTGAAGGTCCACAGATCCTCCAGCGATCCCCCGCCCCGCGCCAACACCACAAGCTGCGCCCAGCCTCCGCTCCCCAGGATTTCCAACCCGCGGCAAACTTCCTCGATGGAACCCGGCCCCTGCACCTTCGCCGGAAACAGCCGGATGTGCAAACCCGGAAACCGGCGGGAGAGGATCTCGATGAAATCCCGAATCACGGCGCCCTGCGGCGAGCTGACAATCCCGATGCGCCGGGGATACTTGGGCAATGAGCGCTTGCGCGTGGCCTCGAACAACCCCTCGGCCAGCAGCTTTTGCTTCAACTGGTCGAACGCCAGTTGCAACGCGCCCTGCCCCCGCGGCTCGATGGTTTCCACAACGAACTGGTATTCGCTGCGCTGCTCGTAGATGTCGACCCGGCCGCGAACGATGACCTGCTCGCCATCCCGAGGCTTGAATTTCAGCCGCCAGTAGGAGAGCTTCCAGCAGACGCACTTGATCTGTGCCTCGGCGTCCTTCAGCGTAAAGTAGCAGTGGCCGCTGGGGACCAGCTTTGTACCGGAGATTTCCCCCGAAACCAGGATGTTGGTGAACCCGCGTTCAATAGTGGCCCGCAGGGTATCGCTCAGTTCCCGCAGGGAATAGATCTTGCGCTCGGGGGGCTTTGCCTGGAATGGTGGGGGCGGATCGGGCTCCCGTTTTTCGGGCTTGGCGGCGGCCTTGGGCCGGGGGGCGAAATCCAGCGAAAACTGTTCCACGTGTGCCCAGTCCTAATGCGCGTGATGGTGGTGGTGGGCAACATGCCCCGCCACCGGGATCACGCAGCCGGTATCCGAAATCGCGCAACTGACATGCTCGAACTGGACCGTAGTGTGGTGAATCTTGAAATGGTCGTTCAGTACGTGGTTGAGGTCGTGCAAAATTGCGTCGCTCTGCGATGGCGGCATGTCGTCGATCAGGACGTGGCAACTGAGCGCGCTCGAGTTGGACCCGATACACCAGATGTGCAGGTCGTGGACATCCAGGACGCCCTTCACCGCGCGCATCGACTTCGTGACCTCGCCCAGATGAACACCCTTCGGCAATCCCTCCAAGAGGATGTTCAATGACTCCCGAATGACGTCCCACGCCGTCCAAACCACCAAGCCCGAGATCAGCAGGGACAGAATCGGATCCACCCGCGTCCAACCCGTGGCGCGCATTACCAGCGACCCCACGACGATTGCGGCCGAGCCCAACAGATCCCCAAGCATGTGCATGAACGCCCCCCGCATGTTGATGTCGTTCCGGTCCGAGGAGTGCAACGCCAGCATGATGCCGCCGTTCAGGACCATCGCTCCCACCGCAACCCACATCATGGCAGCGTCATTCACCGGTTCCGGGTGCAGAAGGCGATCCCAGCCCTCGAACACGATCCAGCCCGAAAGCAAAATCAAAGCCAATGCGTTGACGAAAGCCGCCAGCACGCCCGCGCGATGGTAGCCGTAAGTGCGCGATTCGTCCGCCGGCTTGCTGTGCAGGTAGACCGCGAACAGGGCCAGCAACAAGGCCAGCGCGTCGGTAGCGTTGTGGCCGGCATCCGAAATCAGGGCCAGGCTGTGCGCTCGGATGCCAGCGGCGAATTCGAACACCACAAATCCACCAGTCGCCAGTAGCGACCAAGCCAGAACCCTCTTGGACGCACCTTCACCGTGGCTATGGCTATGGCCGTGGCCGTGATCGTGTGTATGCACCTAGCTTGATTGTAGCCGCTCAGCGAACAGGCGTATAGATACCCATCCGTTCCTTTACCAGCGTCACGGTTGCGTTGGCAATCGGGGTGACGACATCGGCGCCGCGCTGCAGGATTCCATCCAGATACGAGGGGTCGGCCGCAATCTCGTGGTAACGTTTTTGCATCGGTTCGAGGCACGAAATCGTCATCTCGGCCACCTGCTTCTTGAGGTCGCCGTACCGCATCCCTGCAAAATGGGCACGCATCGCGTCGTCGGTCCAGCCGGAAAAAGCCTGGAAGATCGCCAGCAGGTTGGCCACACCGGGTCCCATGGTTTCAAAATCGACGCCCGGATTGGAATCGGTCGTGGCCCGCATGATGGTCTTTTTGATCCGGTCGGGCGGATCCAAGAGCGCAACCGCGTGGCCAGATCCACTGGCGGATTTGCTCATCTTCGCAGTCGGATCATCCAAGCCCATGATGCGCGCGCCCACCGAGGGCAGTTTCGTCGCAGGCATGGTGAAGGTATCGCCATAGAGCGAGTTGAACCGCTGGGCGATATCGCGCGCGAGTTCCAAATGCTGCATCTGGTCCTCGCCGACCGGAACCACATTGGCCTGGTAGAGCAGAATATCGGCCGCCATCAGCACCGGGTATTGGAACAGGCCGTCGCCAATCGATTCCTGCGCCGCGGCCTTGGCCTTGAATTGCGTCATGCGTTCCAACCAGCCCATCGGGGTGACGCAGGTCAGAAGCCATGCAAGTTCGGCGTGGGCCGGAACGGTGGACTGAACCACGATCCGCGAATGCTCGGGATCGATTCCGGCCGCCACAAAAATTCCGGCGATTTCCCGGATCTTCGAACGCAGTTCCTCCGGCTTCTGGTAGACCGTGATGGCGTGCAGGTCGACAATGCAGAAGATGCTTTCGTACTGGTGCTGGATCTTGACCCAGTTGCCGAGGGCCCCCAGGTAGTTGCCGATGTGGAGGTTGCCGGAGGGCTGAATGCCGGAAAGTACGCGTGGAATCATGAGTCTACTGACTTTTCATGGTAGCAACGGCATAATGGAAGCTTGGCCGCACTTGTTGGATACCATCCCGTAATCGAGGCGCTGCGCGCAAAGCGCCCCCTCGACAGAATACTTGTCGCGAAGGGCCTCGGCGGACCTCGCGTCCAGGAAGTGATTGAACTGGCGCGTCAAACGGGCACGCCCGTCCGCTTCGAGGACCGGTCGGCCATCGACCGGCTGTCCGCTTCGAAAGTGCACCAGGGAATTGCAGCCTTGGGTGCCGCCACGAAATATGTCGAACTGGATGCGGTCGCGCCGAACGCCGACCTCTTGGTGGTCCTGGATGGAGTGGAGGATCCACACAATCTGGGAGCCATCATCCGTACCGCCCATGCCGCCGGAGCCGGTGCCGTCATCGTGCCGGAGCGACGGGCCGCCGGGTTGACGGACGTGGTGGAGAAGGCTGCGGCCGGAGCACTCAACCACCTCCCTGTCGCGCGGGTCGTCAACATCAACCAAGCCCTGCGGAGTTTGCACGAAATGGGCTACTTCGTCTACGGCATCGACGAACGCGGAGTGGAAGCCCACAGTTCGGTCAAATGGCCCGAAAAGACGGTCATCGTGATGGGTGCCGAAGGTGCCGGACTGCATGAACTGGTCAAGAAGAACTGCGACCAGCTGGTGCGGATTCCCATGGCGGGCAAAATCGCATCCCTGAATGTGTCCGTGGCGGCTGGAATTGTTCTTTTTGATTGGCTGGGCAAGCGCCAGCCCGTTACCGAAACGGACTGAGGGCTAGGGCTCAGGCCCTGCCAAATTCCTTTGGGATTACGCGAGGTTTTTGATCTCGACGCCGCCCCATGCTTCGGCTAGGTATTCTGCGACAAGGCGCCGATGACAATGGTGAGGTTTATCCTCACTGCAGAGCAAGCATGCTCCGTCCAGCATGTCCCGGGAGACTGCAGTTTCGATCCGGCGGGATTTCATAAGGTCAAGGAACTGGCGCTCGTAGAGCCCCCAGTCACCATTGTGTTTCTTGTAGGCGTCTAAGATATCCTTCGTCGGCGCAAGAATCGGCGTGTGGACGTATTCGATCCCGCAGATGGAATTCGTGAAGAAGTGGAGATCGTCTCGTTTCGTGAACCCCGCCAACTGCGAAACGTTGTTCAAACGTACGTCCAGCAATCGGCGGACTCCTGCCGATTTAAGTGACGTAAAAAACTTCTCGGCGGACTTCTTTGTGAAGCCGATGGTAAAGACGGTCATTGGGCTGCCACCTGCGTGTTAACTGAATCCCTCGCACTTGCTTCATCAATGGCGTAGGCGATGTGCCCCGCCTGAATTCGATAGGCGTCCTCCAAGATGTCGGCATGTGAGCGAAACATGTCCGACTGGGGGAGATTGAGTTGACGTACAAGGCGCTCCATCGCTTCGGCCTGGCTTTCGAGTCGGCCATCGGCATGAATATGTTGAACTTCGACGCCCAGACGCGCAAGTTGCCGAGCCACAAGCAATGATCGATGGCAGGTCAGAGGATCTCTTTCGGCGCACATCAATGCGATTCGGTAGCGATTCATCCCATCCCGTATTCTCGAAAGACCGCGCTGGAAAGGCTGCGTAAGGGCGAGTCTTTCATACTGAACCTTGCCACGGATGTAGGTCGAAGGATCTGCGCTTCGCGCACCCAATTCTTCGCCAAGGAATACATAACTGATCCCGACGATCTTCAAGTGCTGCTTGAAGGCTTCCCGATTGAACTGCGGATTCATCCGGCTGTACGGCTTTGATCGAACGTCACAAACAGCGGTGATCTTGTGCTGGCAGAGCAGGGCTATCATTAGCTCCAATGTGTGGGTCGAGTGGCCAATGGTGAAGACGAGTTCGTTCATGAGTGCCTCATAGATGGTCGTTGCTGATGATCGTCGCGACCAATTTGTAGCAAGAACCGTCAGAATGGGCTTCGCTTAAGCTAATACAAAGATAGGCGGTAGCCACCTTATAAACACCGTTCTCCCTGTCAAGGAAAGCTCGTTCCGCCTCCGGGTCCGTAACGGTAAGGCCGTAGTGTTCTCCCTGGTATTGGAACCATGCGCGCACTTTTCGGCGCGGATTCCGGAACGCAGCACCCTCGGTTACAACCTGGACACTCAGATTCTCGGGCTGGATCAACAGGAGAGAGTAATTGTGTTTCGCCGCGACTTCAAGCTTCACCCGGTCATTCGAGCCATTGTAAGTCGAGTCGCCGTTTGCCCACAATGATACTGGCTTGTCGAGCAGCGGCTTCAGGTCGGACCACGTGCTCTGGCCGTCCTTCACCCAATAGTACTCCGCGTCGATGATGAAGTTCTCCACCTGGTAGAGATGGGGTGCAGGGGCAATCATTGGAATCTCAACTATGTCCAACACCTTCGGCGAGACGCCGTTTTGGAAGCGCCGCTCCTCTTCTGAGACTTCGGCTGATGGCCTCGCGCTCACGGGTCGAATCCACCCGCCGTGCGAGCCATCGACGATCTCTTTCCCCGCGATACACCGCCCGGAGTGCTTTCTGGAATTCGCGAGGCACACGATCCGCTTCGTGAAGTTCATTAGGCCGCTCCTTGCGAGGAGCGGCCACGACCGAGGAGGTTCAACCGAGGTTCCATCATCAGATAGTCTCTTTTTCATCATCGCGCATGCGTTGACGGCACCGTGAAGGTCCACCTGATCCACAGGTGTTCGATATTCCGGTTGGAACAACCGCCTTCGCACGGTGGCGGACGATCAGGTCGAACCGAGCGGCGGTTGCCACCGGAATCGTCCTTTTTGACTGGCTGGGCAAGCGCCCGCAGGTCGCCGAACCGGACTGAGGGCTCAGGCTCACGCCCGGCCAAATTCCGCCGCCGGATACAACCGCCATCCCCCATCCCCCGTCAGTTCCAGGATCTGCGAATGGTACTTCACCAGAGCGGGATGGTGGGTGACGCTCACAATGGTGGACGTGGAAGCCAGCGCGCCATACAGCATCTCCTCGTTCTCCCTGTCCAGCGCACTGGTCGCCTCATCCAGCAGCACGTAGCGCGGATTCTTCAGCAATACCCGCGCAAACGCCAGCCGCTGCCGCTCCCCGACCGACAGGATCTTCTCAAAATCCAGTACGGCGTCAAACCCGCCGCAACGCAACTCCAAGTCGTGCAGGTTCACGCGGTCCAAAACTTGCCGCGCCTCGGCGTCGTCCAGTACGCGCCCTAGATTCGGATACCCCAGTTGCTCCCGCAGCGTTCCCACGATCATGTAGGTGTACTGGGGCAGAAACAGCAGTTCACCCGCATCCGGCCGTCCTACTGTGCCTGTGCCCGCATTCCAGAGCCCCGCCATCATGCGCAGAAGCGAACTCTTCCCCAGCCCGCTGCCCCCCACAATCATCAAGCTCTCGCCGCGCCCAATCGAAGCTGTGAGATCCCGAATCAAGGTCCGCTCATAGTTCGGCGTCTGCAGCGTGACATTGTCGAAGTACAACTGTTCGCTGCGAAGCATCGCAATCCTGTCCCCGCCCAAGCCCGCCGCCGAGCCCAGCCGTTTCAAGTGGCTGTTCAAGGTCTTCACCCGCTGGATGCCCGCCGCGAATCCCGCCAGACTCTCCATGTTGTCCACCAGAATCGTCAGCGACCCCATGATCGCCGCGAACGCGCCCGTAGCCTGCACGATGCGCCCCACTTCGAGCTCTCCCGAAAGCACGCGGGGCGCGATCACAATGCTAGGCAGCAGCGCCATCAGCAACGAGTGCGTGTACTGGAAAAAATTCAGGCCGAATTGCCATCGGGTCCGCCGCATGTAGTTCTCGAACAGGATCCCGAACAGGCCCTGCACACGGTTCAATTCCTGCTTCTCCCCGTGATACAGGGCAATAAACTCAGCATTTTCGCGCACGCGCACCAGCCCAAACCGGAAGTTAGCCTCCTTCCGCCGTTGCTGGTAGTACAGCGAGACCATCTTGGCCCCGAAGATGCCGTACGTCAGCATCGTCACAACCGTCGCATACAACACCAAAAACCCAACGAGGTAAACGGAAATCCCCCACAGTACCCGGCCGAATGCCACCACTTGGAATATAGCGGTGGTCAGGACTAGCAGAAAATTCACGGATTGCTGGGTGATCGAGTAGATGTCGTCAGCGATGCGCTGGTCCGGATTGTCGATCTCGGCATCCGCGTGCAGTTGGTAGTACGCGTGGTTCCGGAAGTACCGGTCCAAAACCCGCAGACTTAACGCTTTCCGCCAATACAGCCCCACCCGGTCACGGACGAAATAGTACGCGGAATATTCCGGTACCGCCACCACCAGGAGCAGTAGGTAGGTCCGGACCGAGTGCCAGAACCGGGGGCCCTCCCGGGCCGCCAGCGCCGAGGTGAATTCCCCCGCCTGCGCATTGAACCAGACATTCAACTGCGTGTCCGCCAGCAACAGCACGATCAGGACCGCCACCAGCCACCAGGACCGCCGGCCCGCCTTCGAGGACCAGTACGGCTTGGCGATGAACAAGGCCTGCTTGACCAGATTCAGGTTGAGCTTCATGCCTCTTCCGAGACCTGGCCCGACTCCCGCGCCAGCTCCGCAAACCAGCCATGCCCTTCCAGCAGCTCGTCCGGACGCCCGTGTTCAGCCACCGCGCCATCCTTCAGCACATACACGTAATCCGCGTTCTTCATCATGGTGTAGCGGTGCGCGATCACCAGCATTGTCGGCTTTGGCGAGATCTCCTCGAGCGCATTGCGCACGTCGAGCTCGGTGGCGTAGTCGAGATTGGCGGTAGCCTCGTCCAGAATCAGCAGGCGGGGACGATCCAGCAGCATGCGCGCAATTTGGAGCCTCTGGCGTTCGCCCAGCGAAAGCCCCACGCCATGCTCCCCGACTTCTGTCTCCAAGCCATCCGGAAGCCGTTCCAGAGCCCTGCCGAGTCCCGCCGATAGCGCTGCGCTGCGGATCTCCGCCATGGTGGCGTGGGGTCGCTTGTAGCGAATGTTATCCGCCAGTGTTCCCCTGAAGACGGTGCCGTCGGACGAAACGACTCCGATCGCCGCCCTGACAGAGGCACAGCCGGCCGTGCACAGCGGCTGGCCGTCCACCAGGATCTCGCCAGAAGTCGGCTCGAATAGCTTCAGAAGGAGGTCGGCGGTGGTCGTCTTCCCCGCCCCGGAAGGTCCCGCCAGCGCGGTCGTCTTCCCCGCG